>NZ_JAOBZT010000013.1:0-78974 GCF_029839005.1 Stenotrophomonas sp. GD03958
TTCCTGTTCCATTTCCACCACATAGCTGTGGATCCGGCCCTTGAAATAGCGATGGAACATCAGCGCCGGGATGGCCACGATCATGCCGGTGGCGGTGCACACCAGCGCCTTGCCGATGCCGCCGGCCAGCTGGTTCACGTCGCCCACGCCATGGTCGAGGATGCCCAGGAACATCTGGATCATGCCGATCACGGTGCCCAGCAGGCCCAGCAGCGGGCCGGCCGAGGCGATGGTGCCCAGCGCGTTGAGGAAGCGCTCCATGCGGTGCACCAGGTGGCGCCCGGTGTCCTCGATCCGCTCACGGATCTGGTCGCGCGGGCGGTTGCGCGCTTCCAGCGCAGCGGCCAGCAGCGCGCCCAGCGGCGAGTTGGCGCGCAGGGTCTGCAGGTGCGCCGGGTCAAGCTTGCCGCGTGCGGCCCAGTTGCGCACTTCCTGGCCAAGCCCGGGCGGCAGCACTTCCGTTCGCCGCAGGGACCAGAAACGCTCCAGGATGATCGCCAAAGCCAGTACGCCCAACAGCAGCAGCGGCACCATTGGCCAGCCACCGGCCTTGACCAGTTCCCACACGTTTCAACCCTCCGGCCCAACGGCCGCTTGTTCGTTCGGCGATAGGATAGCAGCCGACCGCGCCCGCCCAGCGGCATCCCACCACCGGGATGCGTGGATACGCTGTTCACGCAGCTGCAGCCCTTGTGCACCAAGCCATACGCGGATCGCTCCGGAGTCGGCCGTGGCCAGCACTTCCGCCCCCTGCGCCTGCCAGCGTTGGACCACGTCCTGGCGTGGATGGCCGAAACGGTTGCGGTGGCCGGCCGAAACCACCGCCAACCGTGGCGCCACGGCGGCCACCCACGGCGCGCTGGAGCTGCCACCGCTGCCATGATGCGGCACCAGCACCACATCCGCCTTCAGCGCGGCCGGAGACGCCTGCAGCAGCGTCCGCTCGGCCGGCCGGCCGATGTCACCCGGCAGCAGGACCACGCCGTGGTGGCTGGCGATGCGCAGCACGCAGCTGTCTTCGTTCTCGGCCTGACGGCTGCCCGGCGCCGGGTGCAGGACCTGGAAATCTACCCCGTCCCACTGCCAGCGCAGCCCGTGGTGGCAGGACGTGGCGCCAGCGATGGTGCTGCCCGGCGGCGCCAGCAGCTGCAGTCCGGGCAGCTGCCGTCGCAGGCTGGACAGGCTGCCGGTGTGATCCAGATGGTCATGGCTGAGCATCACCTGCCGGGGCGGCGCCTGGCCGAGCGCGCGCAGGGCCGGGACCAGAATGCGCTCGTTGCCCTCGCCGCCGGTCGGAGGCCCTACGTCGTACCAGAGTGCGTGCCGCGCTGTACGCACCAGCACCGCTGTGCCCTGCCCCACATCGTGCACCAGCAGCTCCAGTTCCCCCTCGGCCGGTGCATGCCGCGCCGGCCACAACAGCGGCAGGCACAGCAGCAGGCCCGCCAGGCCACCGCCGGCGCCGCGTGGCAGCAGCCACCAGAACACCCCCGCCAATGCCGCCGGTACGGCCCAGCGCGGCGCCTCGGCCAACCACCACATGGCCTGCGGGTGCAGCGCCAGTGGCTGCAGCGCCTGCCAGCTCAGCTCGAACAGCCGGGCCGCAGCACGCCAGGACCAGCGGCCGGCTCCCTCGTGCAGCGCATGCAGCCCCGTACCCAGCAACGACAACGGCACCACCAGCAACGTCCACCACGGAATGATCGGCAGGTTGACCAGCGGCCCCAACCGCGCGGTGCCGCCGAACAGGGCCACGCACAGCGGCAACAGGCCGAGGCTGGCCACGCCCTGGGCGGCCAGGAAGCCACGCAGGCCCCCACCGGCGCCCTCCGGCCCGGTTCGCGGCAGGCACCACAGCAGCCACAGCACCCCGCCAAAGCTGAGCCAGAAGCCGGCCGACAACACCGACAGCGGCGCCGGCAGCAGCATCACCATCGCGGCCAGGGCCAACCCCTGCCCCGCACCCACCGGGCGACGTCCGGCACGGGCCAGTGCCACCAGCCCGATCATCAGCGCCGCGCGCACCGTTGGCAGCGCGCCGCCGGCGGCCACGGCATAGGCGGCTGCGGCCAGCGCTGCACCCCATGCCGCCGCCTGTGGCCGTGGCCAGCAACGTCCCAGCACCGGGCACAGCCACCACGGCAAGCGGCACAGCAGTACCCCGAAGCCCGCCACCACGCCGACGTGAAAACCGGAAATGGCGACCAGATGGGTCAGGCCCAGCGCGCGCAGGTGTTCCCAGTCGGCATCGGACAGCCCGCGGGTATCGCCCAGCGCCAAGGCCTGCACGAACCGCGCGGCAGGATGTGCCACCTGCGTAGCGATGGCGTCACTACTGCGCTCGCGCCAGGCTGGCAGGCCCTGCGCAGGCGCGCGCTCACGCGCAGCCCCCGGGTCGCGTACCGTGCCATTGCCGGAGATGCCGCGCAGCAAAGCATGGCGTTCGCCATCGAAGCCGCCGGGATTGATCCGCGAACGTGGCGCACGCACGCGCAGCGGCAACTGCCAATGCGATCCCGCACGAACCGCATGCCGCCCACCCTCGGCCTCGTGCGCTGACGACCCGCGCCACGGATCGTTCCAGGTGACCTGCAGGCGCTTGCCGCGCAGCGCTGGCAGCGCATCGGCCTCGTCCACGTGCAACACGAAACGGGTGTAGCCGGGCCCCCGCTGCGGAAGATCGGCCACCCGTCCGCTCACCCGCACATCCTGCGGCGGCGCGCCGGGTGGCAGCTGGCCGTGCAGCGCCCAATGCCCGTGCAATGTTGCCCATGCCAGGCCGAGCACGATTGCAGCCCAGGGGCGGCCGCGCCAGCGCAGCAGCCAGCCCGCGCCGCCGGCAACCGCCATCGGCGCGCTCAGCCACAGCGGCAGCAGCGCCGGCATCTGCACGCAGGCCAGCGCGCCCAGCACCAGGCCGGCAGCGCAGCCGGGGCCGAACAGGGCCGGCGCGGAACGTTCGGAAGCCATTCCATCAGCCTGCCGCCAGGCGCTACAGGCTGCCTATCGGGGTTTCCCCCGCGCGGCTGTCAGCGCCGGACGGTGCCGCGATGGAAGTTGACCCGGAAGCTGGCACCACCGCCGGTGGCCTCGCCGACACTGACCGAGCCGCCGTGATGCTGCACGATTTCCTTCACCAGATGCAGGCCGAGGCCACTGCCGCTGCCCGCCGCGCGCAGGCGATGGAACGGCTCGAAGATCGCTTCACGGTCACTCACCGGAATACCGGCGCCCTGATCGCTGACTTCCAGAAGGCCACGTGCATCCAGGCGCACGCAGATGGTGCCGCGCCCGCCGCCGTGGACGATGGCGTTGTGCACCAGGTTGGCGATCACCCGCCCCAGCGCCAGGCTGTCGCCATGGATCCACACGGGCGACTCCGGCGCATCCACCTCGAAGCCATAGCCGGCGCCGACCACCAGTGGCGCCAGATCGGCGGCCGCTTCACGCACCAGCAGCGCCAGATCCAGCCGCTGCAGTGCGCCGACATTGCGATCGAGCCGCTGCAGGTCAAGCAGGTGCTCGGCGACGTTGCCGAGCCGCGCCACGTCGGTCAGCAGCTGCGATTTCAGCTCACCCTGCGGCAGCTGCGACAAGCGCGCCTGTACCACTGCAATCGGCACCCGCAGCTCGTGCGCGGCATCGGCGAGGAACTTGTCACGTGCTGCATAGCCCTGCTGCACCTTGTCGATCGCGTCGTTGAAAGCTTCCACCAGCGGCGCGACCTCGGTCGATACCAGCTGCGCATCCAGCCGCGCACCCGGCTGGCCGATATCCAGCTCCTTGGCCTGCTGTGCGGATCGACGCACGCCGCGCATCGCACGGTGGATCACGGTCGGCATCACCAGCAGCGTGATCACGATCAGCGGCAGGAAGAACCACAGGCCGATCAGGCGCAGCACCATCAGTGCGCCGTCCAGCAGCCCGCCCTTCGGCGCCCCGCCCACCATAACCGTGATGCGCCGCCCATCCTCGTTGCGGATCATCACCCGCGCAACGTCCAGATAGGGCGGCACCAGTGAACCCAGTTCGGTGGCGCCCACTGTCGGCAAGCGTGCCAGCAATGGGGCGTGGACCGCAGGGATCGTGCCGCGCTCCAGCCACGTGCCCCTGTCATCAACCGCCGCGAACCAGAGGTTGCCCCCCGCCCCGGCATTGAGCCTGTCCCAGCGCGCCTGGTCCAGTACCAGCCGGCCGCCTTCGCTGTGCACGGCTTTGGCTACCGCCTCGGCCGTGAACATGTCCATTCCCCAAGTGTCCTTGTCGCCCCAGGTCAGGATCAACGCGACCACCGCGAACAACACAGTGAAGGCCTGCGCCAGGAACAACCGCCAGGCCAGGCCGAGCGTGATGGAGCGGATCGGTCGGGTCATCTCACGCCTCCGCCAGCAGATAGCCGACGCCGCGGATCACATGGATCTCCACACCAGCCCCGGCCTGCTGCAGCGCCTTGCGCAGCTTGGAAATGTGCGCGTCGAGTGCATTGGACTGGATCTCGTCATCAAACCCGTACACCGCCGCTTCCAGCGCGCTGCGTGTGACCGTGCGCCCCTGGCGCATCGCCAGCGCCTGCAGCACCAGCACCTGGCGCCGGGGCAGTGCCAGCGGCTGGCCTCCCACCTGCGCCTGCAGCGATTCGAAGTCGAATTCCAGCCGCCCCAGGTGCAGGCGCGGCGTCACCATCGCGGAGGGCCGCCGTGAGACTGCACGGATCCGCGCCATCAGTTCCTCGATCGCCACTGGCTTCACCAGGTAGTCATCGGCCCCCACATCCAGGCCCTCGACCTTGTCTGACAACGTGCCCTTGGCGGTCAGCATGATCACCGCCAGGTTAGGCCGCAGTGCACGCGCGGTGGCGACGAACGCCGCGCCATCGCCATCGGGCAGCTGGCGGTCGAGCAACATCAACTGGTGTACCGGTTCACGCAGCGCGATCGTAGCTTCGGCCAGGCTTCCGACGACGTCGGCGACCACGCCCTGCCGCTCCAGGCCCGATTGCAGGGCTCGGGACAGATCGGGATCGTCTTCGACCAGGAGGATGCGCATCAGGGGGTTCGGCTACCGGAAACGCTGCCGATCATAGTGCCTTGCGCCGGGTTTGGGCGCCTTCGCGTGCCGATTGCCGACGCGCAATGTTCTGACAATGTTGCGCCCGCACCATGCACAGCCATCCTCCGCAAAGTGGCTGATCGATGCCGTTGCTGCCCCCGACCCTGCTGCGCCTGTTGCTGTTCTCCGCTGCCATCAGCCGTCCGTTGGCCGCCAACCAGCGGTTCGGCGATGCAGTAAAGGACAGCCCGATGGCGCGGCGTGGGACACAGACGTCGGCCTTCGTTTCCCTGATGCGCTCGTTCTGAGCGAGCGCCCGTTACAGACAAGGACACCCCTCATGGCCTGCGTCTCCGCCCCCCTCGAAGCCCATGCGATCCTGTGTGCTCCCGACCTGGACAGCGCAGAACGTGCGTATCTGGGCCTTATGCCCGATCTGGAGCATGTGGATGCGCTGGCCCGCCGCGCACTCGGGCTTTCGCGCGTCGCCGATGCGGCACGCACCTACGCGCTGTCGATGACCCTGGTCGGGCTGCGCCTGCAGGAACTTGAGATGAGCGAAGCGACCGCAAAGGAGCACCGCCAGGCTACGCTGCACAGCCTGCGGCAGGTCTTCAACGCCTGAGCGCAGGGGCACGATGGCTCAGCGGAAGGTGGCCCAGGCCAGCACCGCAGCCAGCAGAGCTACCCAGACCACGGCCTTGAAGGTGCCTTCCAGCATGTTGCCGCCGAACAGCAGCTCGACGAATGGATTGGTCCGGGGAGCCGGAACATGCTCGCTCATCTGAGACGGATCCTGAGAGTGGTAGGGACGCGCACGCCTGCGCAGGAGGCAGTCCAGTACGGGCAGGGCATTGACGGCGACGCGCGGAACGTCTGCTTAACAACTCGCGCCGCAGTTCGGGTATGTTCCGGACAACGCTGCGTTCAAGGATGATCAATGCTCAAGCGCGCCCTGGTTCCTGTTGCTGCCCTGCTGCTGTCGGCGTTGATCATCGCGCTGGGATGGCAGAACCGCCAGTTGCGGCAGATCAACGAGCAGATGGCCGCCCAGCTGCAGGCCATGCAGCATGAGGCGCATGGCCTGGCGCTGGGCACGCGTGCCGATACGTTGGCATTGAAAACCACCCAGCGCACCCGGGTGATGATCGGCGGCGAACGCAGCACTGCCCAGATCCTGTACTTCTTTTCCACCGCCTGCCGCTATTGCCTGGCCTCGATGCCGCAGCTGCAGCAGATTGCTGGCGGACGTGGCACCAGCGAGCTGGTCGGCGTGGGGCTTCCTCCCTACGATGAACTGGCCGACTACGCCGGCAAGCACGATCTGCGCTTCCCGATTGCCATCGACAGCGACGGCGAGGCCGCCAGACGCTACCGCGCCACGGTCACACCGATGCTGGTGGTGCTGGCTGCAGATGGCAGCGTGGCCTACAAACACGTCGGCCAACTCGATGAGCAGGTCGTGCAGGCCGCCATGAAGTCGCTGGCGCCTCGCCTTGCATTGCACTGAGGCGCCACGCGCCCGATCCGCGCGCCCGCCCTCGCCACCAGATTCGCGCCACAACCGGCACTCCGGTGCCTTCGGCAACTGCAACACCAACGCCAACCAAGGAGATACACATGATCGGAAAGAAGGTCCTTTCGTCCGTCGCCGGTATCGTCGTTGTCGCCGCGCTGTCGTTCGGCGCGTCCCAGGCCTTTGCGAAGCCAACCAAGGCTGGCTTCGCGCCGGGCTGCACCTACACGCCGGGCTGCGTTTTCGGCGGCAACGGGACAATCGGTGGTACCCGCATCTGCTGCCAGCCGAACTGACCTGTGCAAGGCCGTCCCGCAAACGGCCTACACCGTGCATTTCCACACCTGAAGGAGCCACGCATGATCGGTAAGAAGAAGCTGTTCTCGTCTGTCGCCGGTATCGTCGTTGTCGCGGCCATGGCCTTCGGCACCAGCCAGGCCTTTGCCGTTGCGCCCAAGACCGGCTATGCGCCCGGTTGCGAGCCGCATCCGAGCTGCCCGTTCGGCAACTCCGGCAAGCCTGGCCAGGTGCTGTGCTGTGATCCGCTGTAATCGAAGCCGAGCTGCGGGTCGGCAGCGCTGACCCAGCGCAGCGGTGTTGATCGGCGCCCACCCGCATCGGGCATCGCGCCGGGCCGTCTCTTGGGGCGGCCCGGCACTTCCGGCCCCGGATTCATCCTTCCCCGGGCGCCTTGGCGCGCGCTTTACCGGCTTTCGTCGCATACCGGTTTCACACCGCAGGGGGCAGTGCCACGCTGGACTCCCTTCTCCGGAGCACCGTGCCATGCCGATGCTTGCCCTGCTGCTGTTGTGCGCTGGCCTGTTCGGCCGCGATACCGACGCCGGGGATGCTTCCCTGCGCAGCCAGATCCTGCAGGCCGAGGCTGGGCAGGCAGGAGCATCTCCAATGCCGGATGAGAAAGCAGACCCGGCCACCCTTCAGCTTTACCGGCTGCGCCAGGATCGCGTGCTGCGCGTGGGCAACCAGCCCCTGCGGGCGGACACCCCGCAGCAGCGCACCGGCTCGGCACGCGTTGCGCAGGTCTGGGAACGCGTGGACGGGCATTGGCGGCTGCAGCGCATGATCAGCATCGACGAATGGGTGGCCCAACGCTGACCGCTGGCTGCAGCCCACTGGCGCAAACGAAAAAAGCCGGCCCGGGGCCGGCTTTCATTCTGATCCACCGTTGCACCGGCAGTGCCGGGAGCCAGGTGGTGGGCGGTACAGGGTTCGAACCTGTGACCCCTACCATGTCAAGGTAGTGCTCTACCGCTGAGCTAACCGCCCATCTTGTTCTTGCCGCCCGAAAGCTGGCCTTGCTACGTAAAAACCCGGCGCCAGGGCCGGGCTTTGCATTTCACGACAGCCCTCTCCCGAGGACTTCGTGGTGGGCGGTACAGGGTTCGAACCTGTGACCCCTACCATGTCAAGGTAGTGCTCTACCGCTGAGCTAACCGCCCGTTTTTGCTTCTGAACGTTCGCGATTGCGTCGGTGCAGGCCGCGTATATTACGTATGCCCGCCGTGAAGTGCAATACTTTCGTGAAGAAGATGCTGCACTGCCGCGTTCAGCCCAGACTCGCCTCCTTCAGCTGCCTGATCTGGTCGCGCACGCGGGCCGCGTCCTCGAATTCGAGGTCCTTCGCATGCTGGTACATCTGCTGTTCCAGCGCCTTGAGACGGGACGCCAGCTGGGCCGGGCTGAGCGAGCGATAGTCGCCCCCGTCCTCGGCCACGCCAGGCCTGCCCTTGCCCTTGCCCTTCTTCGCTTCCTTCTCTGCCGCATCCGAACGCGCGCCTTCCAGCACGTCGACGATCGGGCGCGCCACCGAGCGCGGCACGATGCCATGTTCCTCGTTGTACTCGACCTGTTTGGCACGACGGCGGTCGGTCTCATCGATCGCGGCCTGCATCGAACGGGTGATCTTGTCCGCATACAGGATCGCCTTGCCACGCACGTTGCGCGCGGCACGGCCGATGGTCTGGATCAGCGAACCGGTGGAACGCAGGAAGCCCTCCTTGTCGGCATCAAGGATCGCCACCAGCGATACCTCGGGCATGTCCAGGCCTTCGCGCAGCAGGTTGATGCCGACCAGCACGTCGAACTTGCCCAGCCGCAGGTCGCGGATGATCTCCACGCGCTCGACCGTGTCCACGTCCGAGTGCAGGTAGCGCACGCGGATACCATGTTCGGTGAGGTATTCCGTGAGATTCTCGGCCATGCGCTTGGTCAGCGTGGTAACCAGCACGCGGTCGCCCGCCTTGATGCGCGCGTTGGCCTCGCTCATCAGGTCGTCGACCTGGGTACCGACCGGGCGGATCTCCACCACCGGGTCGATCAGGCCGGTCGGGCGCACCACCAGTTCGGTGATCTCGTCACCGGCTTCACGCAGTTCGTAGGGCCCGGGCGTGGCCGACACGTAGATGCTGCGCGGGCAGCGCTCCTCCCATTCCTCGAAGCGCAGCGGGCGGTTGTCCAGCGCCGACGGCAGGCGGAAACCGAATTCGACCAGGGTCTCCTTGCGCGAGCGGTCGCCCTTGAACATGGCGCCGATCTGCGGAATGGTCACGTGCGATTCGTCGATCACCAGCAGTGCATCCGGCGGCAGGTAATCGAACAGGGTCGGCGGCGGCTCGCCGGCATTCTTGCCGGTCAGATGCCGGGAGTAGTTCTCGATGCCGTTGCAGTAGCCAACCTCGGCCATCATTTCCAGGTCAAACTGGGTGCGCTGGGCCAGGCGCTGCGCCTCCACCAGCTTGTTCTGCGCGTACAGCTGCTCCAGCCGCTCCTTCAGCTCCACCTTGATCGTCTCGATCGCTGCCAGCACGCGCTCGCGCGTGGTCGCGTAGTGTGTCTTCGGATAAACAGTGAAACGCTGCATGTTGCGCAGCGTCTCGCCGGTCAGCGGGTCGAACAGTGTGATCTTCTCGACCTCGCCATCGAAAAGTTCCAGGCGCAGCGCCTCGCTGTCCGACTCGGCCGGGAACACGTCGATCACTTCGCCACGCACGCGGAACGTACCGCGCTGCAGCTCGTACTCGTTGCGCGTGTACTGCAGCTGGGTGAGGTGATTGATCAGGTCGCGCTGGTCGATGCGCTCGCCCTTGGACAGGATCAGGCGCAGCGACAGATAGTCCTCGGGTGCACCCAGGCCATAGATCGCCGACACCGTGGCCACCACGATCGCATCCGGGCGCGACAGCAGGGTCTTGGTCGCCGCCAGCCGCATCTGCTCGATGTGCTCGTTGATCGAACTGTCCTTCTCGATGAAGGTGTCCGACGACGGCACGTAGGCTTCCGGCTGGTAGTAATCGTAGTAGCTGACGAAGTACTCCACCGCGTTGTGCGGGAAGAATGCCTTGAACTCACCGTACAGCTGCGCCGCCAGCGTCTTGTTCGGCGCCATGATCAGCGTCGGCTTCTGCACGTTCTGGATGACGTTGGCGATGGTGTAGGTCTTGCCCGAACCGGTGACGCCCAGCAGGGTCTGCTTGGCGATGCCCGCTTCGAAGTTGCTGGTCAGCTTTGCGATGGCATCAGGCTGGTCGCCTGCCGGCGAATACGGCGAGACGAGTTCAAAACGGTCGCTCATGGTGTTGCCAGTTCCCGGGAAGGGTGAGTATACGGGGCAAGCGGTGACGGCCAGCTGAGGGGTTTCCGGGCAGGCGGGCGCGGCAGTGCCTGATGGCGAATGCCCCGGCGTACGGCGAGGCTGCAGGCATGTCCCTTCGCCATCGCCCTGCCCGGCTCCACCGCGGGCTCCATCTGATCGAGTTCCTGATCGCCGTCATGGTGTTGGCGGTCCTGCTGGCGTTGGCGTGGGGCCCTTGGCAACGCATGTTGCGGCACTTCCAGGCGGAAACGCTGCGCGCCGAACTGGTGACCAGCCTGTCGATGGCACGCAGTGCCGCCATCACCGAACGCCGCCGCGTGACGGTCTGTGGCTCGTCGGATGGCATGACCTGCGACCAGGCATGGCGCCAGGGCTGGCGGGTACAGGTCGAACCGGCCAACAGCGCAACCGGCGCCCGAAGGGAACTGCGCGTGCACAGGGCACGCCAGCGTCATGTCGACCTGCGCGCCAGCGATAATCGGCCCGACGTGCGGTTCCGGCCCGACGGCCGCAATGCAGGCACCAACCAGTCCATCGTGCTGTGCGTGGACGGACAGGAGCACAGCCGCGTCATCATCAGCGTCCCCGGACGGGTCAGGAGCCAGCGCCCGCAAAGGCCCATCCCCTGCTGATGCCCGCAATGCCAACGCAGAAACGAAAAAAGCCGCGATTTTTCGCGGCTTTTTTCGAATCTGGCGCCCGAAGTTGGACTCGAACCAACGACCCCCTGATTAACAGTCAAGTGCTCTAACCGGCTGAGCTATTCGGGCGGGGTGCGCATTTTAGCCAGCGTTCGGTGGGGAGTGCAAGCCTTTTATGCGATGCCGCCCAAAGGCCTGCCCTTTACCAGCATCCGGGCCCCTTGCTGGCATTCGGCGTCTTTCGTCCGGCCTGGTCCAGGGTCAGTGTGCCGCAGTCATCCTTCTTCTGGATCTCGGTCGGTGCCGCCTGGAGGGTAAAGGAGGTGCCATTTGGCGTTCCCACGTAGGAAAGCGTGTATCTGGCGGTACCGTCCCGTGGCGATTGCGAGAAGGGCAGCGTCATGCCCGCATAGGTGTTCTCCACGGTATGCCGCCGCTCCAGCATCTGCGCCAGCTCGACCAGATCGGCCTTGGCCTGGGCACGATTGGCCTTGCGCACATAGGCCTGGTACGAAGGCAACGCGATGGCAGCAAGAATGGCGACCACGGCCACGGTGATCATCAGCTCGATCAGGGTGAAGCCGGTGGCGGTTCGACGTCTGCTGTACACATGCATGGGCAACCTCGATATCGGATTCATCAACGGATCTGCCGCCACGATTGCCGCCCACAGGGCCGTGGCATGTAAAGCGGATCGGCGCCGGCCGCACGCAGCACGAACGTACACTGGCTGGCCTGCAGCATCTTGTCGACCGTGCACCCGGTGTCGCCAGGTTTGCAGGGCGTAAGCTTGGGCACAAAGATGTTGGTGTCCTTCACTGGCGGCCCTTGGCTAAGATCACCCTTCTTGGTCAGGGCGACACCACCGCAGTTGCCGGTGCACAGCGCTTCTCCGCCGATGGTTGGGCTCAAGCCGGACATCTGGCCCCCACCGGTCAGCAGATTCAGACCGTACAGCCAGTTCACGCCACCGCCGCTTCCGCAGATGGCGGTACCTGGCACATAGGACGTGAAGAACACGATGCCGTTCTGCACACGGGGGTTGCCGACGAAGCGTTCGCCTTCGACTGCCGATCCGGCCTGCAGGTCCACATACCAGCCGCGGGCCGAACCGTAGTTCACCGCATTGCGGGTGACATCACGCAATTGATAGCCGCTGGCCGATGTGCCGGTAGTGATCACCTGCTGTACCAGATTGTCGCGCGTGCCAACCGCACTGGCGAGGTTATCCCAGATGCCATACAGCGACTGCACTGGCGAGGTGCTGCTGACCGCATTGTCATCGGCGGCGAAATACTGGCCGGTACCGAAGAACAGACTGATGCCGCCGCCCGGACCCGTGCTGATCTCGATGCCGCTCATGATCGGCTGCGGGCTGTTGTTGCGCGTAGCGGTGAACAGCGGCGTTCCAGACAGGGCAATGTTCCAATCGGTCGGATCGGTGCTGGAAAGATCGAACTTCCAGATATTGCCCTGCATGTCACCGCCATACACAGTGTCGGTGATGCCGTCATTGTTCTTCAACGCCACCGTGGCGATGTTGATCAGGCCATTGCGTGCCGCGTACTTGGCACCTACCGGCGAAAGCCGCTTGAGTACCTTGCCGGTCTGGATATCAACCACGAACAGCGCTGCCTTGCCGCTGGTGGAGTTGACGCCATTGCCGAAGATCGCGACGAAGCGCGGCGCAGCATTGGCATCGGCGCCCTTCACCGCCACCACAGCCGGCTTGCCCAGCACGAACCCGAGATCCGACTCTGTCTTGCCCGAGACTTCCCACAACACACTCGATGCACCGAACGCGGTCGGATCGCTGACATTCAGCGCGAACACGGAGCCATTGCCTACGCTCGTCGCATTGGGCGCCTTGCTGGAGCCACCACCACCCGTGGTGCCCACCAGCACCGTGTTCCAGGCATCCCCGTAGTAGACGTCGGACGACGTCAGTGGGCCATCCACGTAGTAGCGATGCCCATACTTGGGATTGGCCAGCTCGGCAATGTGCTGCATGGCAGCTGACGGAATGAAGGCCAGTTCTTCGGTACCGCCGGATGCTCCATTCGAACCGTTGAAACCATGCACCATCCCGTCATTGGCGCCAACATAGATCATCGTCGGCGGCCCCGAGGTCGCGCGCTTCGCTTTCAGGAAGGCGTCATAAGACGTGCCCAGCGTCGCCTTCCACTTG
Source organism: Stenotrophomonas sp. GD03958 (assembly GCF_029839005.1). NCBI lineage: Bacteria > Pseudomonadati > Pseudomonadota > Gammaproteobacteria > Lysobacterales > Lysobacteraceae > Stenotrophomonas > Stenotrophomonas sp. GD03958. The sequence continues at coordinate 13,008 of NZ_JAOBZT010000013.1, forward strand.
ACTGTCGACTGCCTCGCCCAGCCTGCATAGCCGAAGTCATCCGTCTTGGAGACGATCTCGGTGGTGGAATTGACGATGTCACCCAACGGCGAAGTACGCGAACGGAGCCCGCTCACCGCCGCGCCGCGCAGATAGTTGACCAGGGTGGTCGAGGTCTGATTCGCGAACCATGCAGGAATCGAGTCACTGAATCCCAATGCCGACAGCTTCGCCCGCTCATCATTGCCCGGCAGATTGGTGGCCAGGAACTCGTTCGCATTGACCGGGGTCACCGTGCCATCGGACGCGGTCTTGGTCGGGGACGTCGCCATGTAGATGCGGCGCGTGGCACTGCCGATGTTGCTGGACGCCTTCCACAGCACGGCTCCGTCCGCACCCTGGCCGTCGACCTGGGTGGCAATGACATCACCGGTCCAGTCCACAGTGCCAGAGGGCACGCTGTAATGGGACGATACAGTGAACGAGTTGGTCGAAATGCGCGCGCCACTGCCGCTACCACCGACCGGCGCATCACCTTCCGCTGCGCTGTTGAAGATCGCCTCCAGCGCCTCCTTCAGTTTGGTCGGATTGCGTGCCAGGAAGTAGTTATCCGGCACCCCTGGCTTCTTGCTGTCCCACTTCTTACCGGCCGGGACACCGTACTTGGCGGCATACCACAGCGGGCTCTGCAGCTGGCCCGCCGCAGTGGTAGAGGCCTTGTACTTGATGACTACCGGCTTTTGCCAATCGTCGCGGAAGTTGTTTGAGCTGGTCAGCACAGAACCATTGCTGTTGCCCGGACGCAGCGCCAGACGCTGCACGGTGCTGGAGGCATTCGAGCCGGTGATCGTGTAGCCGGTCAACATTGCGTTGCCAGCGTAGGCCGACAGGTTCTCAATGCGGACGAGTACTTCATCCTCTTCAACCTTGCCGGCCAGAGTCGTACCGATCCAACTCTCCACTCTATTCTTTACTACGGTCGTGTAGTTGCACAGCCGCGTATTGCCCGCAGCACTGTTGCTCACCTTCGCATCAGCACGCCAGCAGATGTCATTGAAATCCCCGGTATCATTGCACGCCGCACCCACGCAGTAGCTCAGCATGGCAACGACGTCGTTGTCATGGTCATTGCCCCACAGGGAGTCTTCCCACACCAGCGAGAAGCTGCCGGACTTTGCATCTGTCCGGTAGGGACGGCCATAGACCAGCTTCCCGCCGGTGTCGTTGGCCTGCTTGGTGCCAATGCCGACCGAGCCCAGGAAGCAGCTGCGCCAGCCAGCGCTTGTTGCCGTTGCGCCGCCGGTGTTGTTCGCCTGGCAGAGCGGGGCCAGTCCGATCTTGCTGTTGCCCACCGCAATTTCGAACTGCGGGAGATTTTCCGCCATGGCAACGGCGTAGGTGGTGGCGGTGACCTTGTACGTGCTTGGCTTGTTCTGCACGTTGGGCCGCAGATCGGTCTCCGCGGCCGCCTTGGCCAGTCCCGCCATCAGGAAGCTGCCTTCCATGGAGGGAATGTCCGGGCAGATGCCGCGCGCCTTGCTGAGGCTACCGATTGTCTGGCCCTGGCAGATATCACTATGGGTATCAAGCGAAGCACCGCGCGGTGTATCACCCACGCGACCGATCATGTAGCTCTTGCCGGCGATTCCTTCGGCCGTGCCGACTGCATCCGTCGCGGACACCGCAGACGCAAGGCCGGTCACGGAACCGACGTTGTCGCTGTCAAAGGACGGCAGGCCCGACGATAGCACCAGGATATTGCAGGTCGCGCAATAGGAGTTGCCACCATCTGCGGGCAGGCGATAAGGATCCTTCCAGCTGATATTGGTCGGCAGGCCGCTGAGATCTCCGCTGTCGCTATAGACCTTGGAACCCGCAGTGATGTAGCGCAGCGCTTCAGCATACATTTCCGCCAACGGATTGCCCCAGGCACTGCACTTCTGGCCTCCGGTCCCCGGATCGGTCAGATTGCCATTTCCCTTCTGGTCCTGGCGATTGAGAATGCCGTAGGTGTTGCAGTCATTCCAGTTGTTGGACCAGTTCCAGTTGTCCAGACGGAAGCTTGAAATCGCGTTGATCACGCCCTCATCGTCGGCCTTGGCGCTTCCCGTCAGATTCAGGTAGCAGAACTGCCCCGTAGACAAGTCGATTTCATCGCCCGTGCCGCAGAACTTCGTACCATTGCCCGCGATCTTGCCGATGTTCCGGCGCAGGACGCCACCATCTCGTGGATTGGCGTAGGTTCCCGTGACAAGTCCAAAGCGCAGGCGCCCGCTTTCACCGTAGGTCTGCAGCAACCCGGCCGGCTTGAAACGGTCGGTGATGCCATCGTTGTATTTGCGGCAGAAACTCTCACGCACCGTTGAACTGGCATCACACACCTCGACACGTACGGTGTAGTCCGGGACCGAGGTCGAGCGGGGAATGTCAGCGTAGCCATCGGCGTTGCTGGCTCGTCCGGTATCGCACTGATTGCTGGCAGTCGATGCCCACTCGGTAAATGAACCTTCTGCCACGCGCATCAAAGGCGCACCCTTATCCGAACGCGTTACGCTGCAGAAGCTGAAAGCCGTCCCGCTTCCAGGAAGGTCGGCGAACTCGCGAAGATCCGATCCACTGTAGACCTTGACCCACGCATGCAGATCGCTGGGGATCGGCGCCCGCTCCAACACCGTCTTTTCCTTCGTATCGGTGTAGCGCTGGCCGCCGTACAGCACGTAGCGCATCACATCCAGGCGACTCATCGTCACCCAGTTGAGGAAGTTGCCCGACCACGCGCCGCTGCAGCTGTGCTTGTTGGCGCCCTTTGCCTCTGCACTGGCCTTGAAGACACCGCTGTTGTACGAGTAACAGAGGTTGTAATCGAAGTAGCCTGAGTAATCGAACTTGTCCTGGTAGGTGGTGTCCAGCACCCCGTCCCCGTCCAGGTCGCTGTAATCGCTGTAGGCCTTATTGAACAGCTGCTCGTCACGCGACATCACCATCATCATCAATGGCGGCTGGCTCTGCTTGCTGTACAGCGGCTCCTGCGCGATGTCGTAGTCACCAAGCGCGGCCTGCAGCGGAATGATCAACGCGGCAAGGCCGGCAAGCGCAGCAACACCCACACCGGCCCGCAGCCCGGTGGAGGAACGAAGTCGAAGGAAACGGCGCTCGCTGTTCATGGGATGAAGATCGTATCGATGACCGCACTGGCGGACGCATTGGAGGGATCGTCACTGGCAAGCGCCGTGACCTGGTAGATGTTCCCGGTTTCTTCGTTCTGTCGGCCGCCGGTGCGCCGGCTGGACGCTGCAAAGCACTTGTCGATGCGACGCGTATAGGTGGACTTGGCCTCACTGAGACCATCGGCCCACGTCTGCGGATCGTAGGAGGGACTGCATTCCTCCTGGCTGGCCTTGAAGATGCCCCCGTCAGCCAGGGCCTTCTCGATGGATTTCTCGGTCTGCCGGGCGTCGGCCTCAGCGTTCTGGAAGGCAACGTTGCTGCGCAGATAGTTGGCAGCCATCCGTTCCTGCATGCTTGTGACCTGCATGCCGGCGATGCCCAGCAGGGCCATCAGCACCAGCATGATCAGCACGACGTACAGCACCGCGCCGCGCTGGGAACGCGGTGAATGCAGAGAATGGCGGCGGGCGGGATGGGTACGCATGGTGGCCTCAGTTGCCATACAGGCGATTGCGCAGAGCGATCGTGCTCTGGTAGGCGGCGCGCATGCGGCCGTCAGAAGGCGCGGTGTAGGTCACGCCGAGCGCGGTCAGCGGCGTACTTGAACTGGCCTGGACAGATGCGGCCGGGTCTGGACTGGACACCACCAGCCCCAGTTGCACCGTGCCCACGCGCTGCCAGCCACGCGAGGCCGGCACGATGGAGGCCTGAACATCGGTCGCAGTACCCTGGCGATCAATGTAGCCGGTCGGCGACACCGTGCTCAGACCGTGATCCTGGCCATACAGCAATTGCATGTTCTCCACGCCCTCGACCAGCGCCTCTGCTGGTCCCGCGACCAAGGCAGCACCGGGCTTGGCGGTGAATCGAAGGCGATACAGCGACGATTGCTTGGTCGTAGCGTCGTAGCCCACGTACAGGATCGACGTCTCGGCGCGATACAGCACCGCCTGCCCGGGCTGGTAGTTGCGGGCGATGGCCACGTCGTTGTTGGGTGCGGTGCCCACCGTCACGGTGCCGGCCTTTGCATCGATCGCACGAGCCTGGAAGACCGTGGCGGAAATGCAGTCGGCCACACCGAACAGCCCCGGGTCGGTAACTCCGCTATCAAGCACGGCAAGACGTTTGGGATCAAAGCTGAAAACCGGCTGGGCAACCGTACCGGCTACCGCCGTGACCGGCACACCGGTGGGCACCAGATAGCGCAGAGCGACGATATCGCTGCCGTCGACCCGGTTCTTGATCGCCGCGGCGAACTCACTCGGCAACGCCGGGGAGTACTTGTCGCCCCCCGTTGACGGCGTTGCCGCCAACGTCACCGCGTCGCCCGGCTTGGTATTCGTTGCTTCGTAGCCCTGGATCGACCGCGCAAAGTCCAGCGCGGGGTGGCCTCCCGCAGCGAAGGTGGTTGCCAAGGTGCCCTGCGGATCATGCGCCTGATCGTTCACGCAGCCGAAGTGTCCCGCCATGCGCAGTTCGCGTTGCAGGGAATCCATCGCGAAACGGCTGTTCTCCTGGACCCGCGCCAGCCCTTCAGACAGCTGGTAGGCCGTGCGTGAAGCGGCGAACACCTGGACCACGCCCAGCATGATGATCAGGCCGATGGTCAGGGCGATCATCAACTCGATCAGCGACAGGCCACTCATCGTTTGGCGGGAGCGCATTCTGGTCATCACAGCAGGCTCTCCGCAGCAAAGGTGGTGTCAGCCTTCGAATCGGGATTCCAACGCTCATCGCCCCAACTGACCGACACCCGTACCCGGCCGTCATTGACGGTTACCGTTCCGGATGCCGAGTCACCCAGTGCGCGGCCCAGGCGGCAGCGCCAGTCGCGGGTGAAGTCATCCTTGCCGATATCCTTGCCAATGGACGGCGCGCAGTCACCCTTGCCGGTGGTAGCAGCATAGGTACCGGCATAGCTGAGCGCGTTGATCCGGTTAGCCCGGATCTGATCAAGCAGTTCGTACCCCAGGTTGGTGGCCTGGGTGCGGTAGTTCGCGCTCTGGACGAACCGCACATTCATCGTCTGCAGCAGCGCGAAGCCCAGCAGGCCGATACCCATCACCAGGATCGCGATCATGACCTCGATCAGGGTGAAACCGCCCTGCGCCGTACGGTGCGGCTGGAAGCCGATCTTTCTCATGAGCAACTCTCCTTCAACAGCCTCACCTGTCCCGTAGGCGATATGCGCAGCGTTCGCTGCAGGGGCTGGTCGCCACACTTTTCAGGGCGCAGTGTCACATCCACTTCCGCGTTGGCGCGATTGCGGCCACGGCCATCGAAGCCGATGGTCAACGTTTCGGTTGCGGACTTCATCGTTGGGCGACCTTCGCTGTAGCGCAGCACGTTCTCACCGGAATCAAGCGACCCGTTCCCGTTGCGATCCTCCCAGACCATCCAGCCGTCGGCCCAGCTGCTGCCATCACATTCTTTGCCCGCTGTGGATGCGCATACAGCCCCGCCACGCGTGTTCTTTATTGCCTCGGAACGGGCAAGTGCCAGCGACGCGATCAGTTCGTTGGTCGTCGTGGCCACACGATTTGAGCGGATCGTACTTTGGAAGCTGGGATACGCGATGGTGCTCAGGATCGCCAGGACGGCAACCGTGACCATCAACTCAACCAGCGTGAAGCCGTTTTGCCGGCGCAAAGACATTGGACGCTCCCCAGCGTGTTGGTGGCCACGATGGGCCATCGCCCCGCCACCGGCAAGCGGCGGCAGGATGAACGGTCAATCCGGGGCGACGGGCGTCAAAGGCTTGACGACCCGTCCTCCCCTGCCAGTGCCGGCGCGATCCCCATCACGCCGGCCCGGGCTCAGGCCAGCACCTGGTAGCAGGGCTGGTATTCGCCGGAGATCTTCATCCGGCGCTGCTCGACGAAGGCGCGCAGCAATGCGTCCAGGGCCTGCATCATGTCCGGATCGCCATGGATCTGGAACGGTCCGAACTGCTCGATGCGGCGCATGCCGTCCTCCTTCACATTGCCGGCCACGATGCCCGAGAACGCCCGGCGCAGGTCGGCCGCCAGCGCGTGCGGCGCACGCCCGTGGTGCAGGTCCAGCGCGGCCATCGCCTCATGGGTCGGCACGAACGGCTGCTGGTACTCCCACGGAATCTCGATCGACCAGTTGAAGAAGAACGAGTCCTTCTGCGCCAGGCGGTGCTCGCGCACGCGCTTGATGCCGTTGGCCATCTTCTTGGCCACCGCGACCGGGTCACCGATGATGATCTCGTAGCGCTCGGCGGCAGCATCGCCCAGGGTCAGGCGGATGAAGCGGTCGATCTGCTCGAAGTACGGCGCCGCCACGGTCGGGCCGGTCAGGATCAGCGGGAACGGCAGGTCCTTGTTTTCTTCGCGCAGCAGGATGCCGAGCAGGTACAGGATTTCCTCGGCGGTGCCGACGCCACCGGCAAACACGATGATGCCGTGGCCGATGCGGACGAAGGCCTCAAGGCGCTTCTCGATGTCCGGCATGATCACCAGGTGGTTGACGATCGGGTTCGGCGACTCGGCCGCGATGATGCCCGGCTCGGTCAGGCCGATGTAGCGCGTCACGGTGCGGCGCTGCTTGGCGTGGGCAATGGTGGCGCCCTTCATCGGGCCCTTCATCGCGCCCGGGCCGCAGCCGGTGCAGATATCTAGGCCGCGCAGGCCCAGCTCGTAACCGACCTGCTTGGTGTACAGGTATTCATCGCGCGAGATCGAGTGGCCGCCCCAGCACACGACCAGGTTCGGGTCGCCCGGGTTGAGGATGCGCGCATTGCGCAGCAGGCCGAACACCGCGTTGGTGATGCCCTCGGACGACTCCAGCTCGGCCGCGTAGGCCGGGCCCATCTCGATGGCCATGTAGGCCAGGTCGCGCACCACTGCGAACAGCAGTTCGGCGACACCGCGGATGATCTCGCCGTCGACGAAGGCCATCGCCGGTGCGTTGACCAGATCGATGCGCACGCCGCGATCCTGCTGCGCCACCTGGATGTCGAAATCGGGGTACAGATCGCGCGCCGCGCGCGGATCGTCAGAGGCGCTGCCGCTGGTCAGCACGGCCAGCGCGCAGCGGCGCAGCAGCTCGTGCATGCCGCCGGCAGACGCATCGCGCAGGCGGGCCACTTCGGCCCGCGACAGCACATCCAGCCCACCGCGCGGGTAGATCCGCGCGTCCTGCACCGGCAGTGCGCGGGCTGATTTTTCGTTCGTGGTCATATCCAATTTTTCGCTTCCTTCAAGGTTTCCGACTGTACTGCCGCCCCCTTAAAAAGCAAAACGGCCGGGAAGCCCGACCGTTGGATGTGTGCTTCCTGCGTTCGCCTTTCCGGCACCGCATCGGCGGCGTTGGCACCGCGCACATTTCCGCATGCTACGCCGATGCCAGGGGACCTGCAAGGACTTTCGCATGAAAGGAAAACGGCCGGGTTTCCCCGGCCGTTTTCACTTACTGCTTCAGGTTCTGACGCATCAGAACTTGTACTTCAGGGTCAGCTGCATCGACCAACGCGACACGGCGGTGTTGCCCTTGTCGTTGTTGTTTTCCTGCACCGACGGGTTGTCGGTCGAACCGGTGAAGGAGTACACGTACTTGCCGGTGGCCGGGTCGATACCTGCGTAGTTGGCAACGCGACGGGTGGAGTAGAAGCCGTAGTCGTCGATCAGGCCCCACTTCTTGTTCAGCAGGTTGCCGACATTCATGATGTCCAGGGCGACTTCACCCTTGTGACCCTTCATGAAGCCCGGGAATTCCTGGCTGACGCGGACATCGAAGCTGTTGACCCACGAGGCGCGGTGGCGGTTGGCCGGGACCACGCTGCCGCGGTAGGCATCGAGTTCCGGATTCTGCGCCAGCCAATCGAAGAACTGCTTCTCCATCGCGGCACCACCGGTGAACAGCACGTCGCCCGGACCCTTCGGCACGTAGAACAGGTCGTTGGTGGCAGCACCGTCGCCGTTGGCATCGTTGTAGAAGATGTAGCTGTACGGACGGCCCGAACGGCCTTCGTAGAACAGGCCGACGCGGGTGGCGTTGTCACCGAAGAAGTTGTGCTTCCACTCCAGGGTGCCGGTGACGCGGTCCTTCATCGCATAGCGCGAGTTGTAGGCCACGTTCTCGTTGGCATTGAAGATCAGCGTGTTGTTCCAGTTCGAGGTGTTCTGCGAGCTGGACAGCGGGCTGACCTCGGTCGACTTGGTGTAGGTGTAACCCAGCGACCAGCCCCAGTTCTCGGTCAGCGGCTTGGCCAGCGAGAAGGTAGCCTGGGTGCCGCGACCCTTGTCGGTGTTGCGCAGGACCAGCACATCGCCGATGTCGGACGGACGGTTGGCGCGGTCAACCGCACCCTTGGTACCGGTCGACATGCCGTAGTCGACACCCTTATCGATGCGAGTGTTAGCCGAGTTGCGTCCAGCATCGTTCCAGTAGATCGCGCGGCCATCCTGACCGAAGGCGGTCGGCGCCGACACATCCAGACGGTCGAAGTAGATGCCGTCCTTGACCTTGGTGAACAGCACTTCGGCCGACGCGACGATGCCGTACCACGGCAACTCATGGTCGAACGCCAGGTTGGCCTTCCACACCGACGGCAGGCGGGTGCCCGGCGCGATGATGTCGACGTTCTGACGGGCCGAAGCCGGGCCACCGGCCGGGATGTACGGGTTGTTGCCGTCCGGAGTGAAGGCACCGGCCGGGATGCTGCGCTCGTCGTACTCGATGTAGTTCAGGCCAGTGTTCTGGTAGGCACCTGCCAGCCACACGTTCGGGGCGGCGCCGCCGAACAGGCCCACGCCACCGCGCAGCTGGGTCGGGCGATCGCTGTCGAAGGTGTAGTTGAAGCCGACGCGCGGCTGCACTAGGTTCTTGTCGACCAGCTTGGTGTTGTTGAAGCCGTACAGCTGCTCGATGCGCGGGTTGTACAGGCGCTGGGTGCTGAAGTCAGGCATGTCGATGCGCACGCCGAACATCAGGTTCAGGTTGTAGTTGATTGCCCAGGTGTCCTGCACGAACACGCCGGTGTTCTTCAGGGTGAAGTCGGCCGGGATGTCGCTGCGGCTGCCATCGGCGCGCGGAGCACGCAGCTGGTAGCGCGAAGCCTTGCCCGCCAGGAAATCGTTGACGCTGTTGAATTCGTACACGCCGTTGAGGTTGCGGCCGTAGAAGTTCATCAGGTCATTCTTCGAGTAATCGAAGCCGAACTTGACAGTGTGGTCACCGATGTACCAGGTACCGGCACCAAAGGCACTCAGTTCCTTCGACTCGACGATGTTGACGTGGGTGTTCTGTTCGGTACCGACGTACAGCGAATCGTTGCCCGACTTGATGCGGATCTGCGGCATGTCGACCAGCGGAACGCGGTTGGCCGAGTAATCCTTGTGCGAGACCTTGAACTCGGTCGAGAAGTTCTCGGACCAGTCACTGAACAGTTCGCCCATCCAGGTTTCGTACTCGGTGGGCTGCTGGTACCAGAAGTTGCTCAGCGAGATGGCGCTGCTGCTGACCTGCGGGAAGCGAACGACGTTCTGCTCCATCTTGTTGTAGCGCAGGGCCGCACGGTGGTTCTCGTTGATGTTCCAGTCCAGCTTGACCGCATACTCTTCGATCTCGGTCTTGCTGTTCGGCGCCGTCAGGCTGCCCGGATCGTAGCCCAGCTTGCCCAGGAAGTTCTGGACGTCGGTGATCTGCTGCTGGGTGATGGTGCCACGGCCGATCGGCGTGTCGCTCAGCGCGACGCCCGCGGCCGAGCGCTCGTACTTTTCGTAGTTGGTGAAGAAGAACAGCTTGTCCTTGACGATCGGGCCGCCGAAGGTCATGCCGTAGGTCTTCTCGTCCTCGAAGCCGTTGAAGTCCTGCTTGTCACCTTCCAGGCGCGAACGGACCATGTCCTTGTCGCGGTACGAGCCGTACACGGTGCCGTGGAATTCATTGGTGCCCGACTTGGTCACGGCGTTGATCACCGCACCGGTACCACCGGCGATGGTGGTGTCGTAGTTGGCCAGGTCGATGTTGATTTCCTGGATGGCGTCCATCGAAACCGGCTGACGCTCGGTCGGCAGGTTGTTGGAGCCCAGGCCGAACGGATCGGAGGCGCTGATGCCGTCGATGCGGATGGCGTTGTAACGGGTGTTCTGGCCACCGGCCGAGATCGCGCCGTCAGCCTTGCTGACCTGCGAGATGCGCGGATCCAGGCGGACGTAGTCCTGGATGTTGCGGCTGGCCGACGGCAATGCATCCATCGTTTCGCGGGTAACGTTGGTGCCGGTGCCCATCTTGTTGGCGCTGAACAGGTCCAGGCCGCCGGCAGTGGCGACAACGTTCACCGCGTCCAGGTTGGTCGCAGCCAGATCACCGCCCAGGTTGGCATTGACGGTGTTGACCTGGTTCAGGTTCAGGTAGACACCTTCTTCGGTCTTGGTGCCTTCACCGGGCTTGGTGATGGTGATGGTGTACGGACCACCCACGCGCAGGCCGCGCGCGTTGTAGCGACCCGACGCATCGGTGGTGGCACGCGAAACAGTGCCCGACTCGGTGTGCGTGATGGTGACTTCAGCGCCGGCAACAGGCTGGCCTGCGGCGGACATCACCTGGCCGCCGACACCGGCGGAGGTGCTGCTCTGGGCGAAGGCGGGAGCGGCAGCAAGTGCAGCCACGAGACCAAGGGTAAGCTTGGACATCCGGAGTGGGTGGGTCATTTTTCGGTAGCCTCGATGCGAGTTGGCGATGGCGGAAAAAAAGCGCATCCAAGCAGCCCTGCGGGTGGCTGATCGGAGAGTTATCTGGGGTTCCCTACCGCTCGGCTGAAGGCAGCCCTAACGGTTAACACTAGATTAACACGCTACGCCATCAATGTGACGGTTGTGCGACAAACGGCACCGGTTCGCAACGCAATCGTGACGGGCTCTTCACTCCGTCTTTCCCCGGCACTCACTCGGCGGGGGGCGCCTCGCTGGCATCGAGAATCTTGCCCCGCCAAGCGGCGCCAGCGCCCGACAACAGGGTCACGGCCGCGGCGGCGGCGGCCTCCGGGCCTTGGGCGGCCGGGTCCTGGTCGACGGAATAGGCCCGGGCCCGCAGGGCTGTGCGCAGCGGACCGGGGTACAGGCCACTGACCCGTACGGGGCTGCGGCCGAGTTCGTCGTGCAGGCTGGCGATCAGGCCACGCAGGCCATGCTGGGCCACGCCATAACCGCCCCAGTAAGCCTGCCCCACCCGTTCGGGAGCATCGACCGCAAACACCAGCGCCGCATCTTCACGCTGCCGCAGCAGCGGCAGGCAGGCCTGGGCCAGCCAGGCCGGCGCGGTCAGGGTGACGTGCACCGCGCGGGCGAAACTGGCCGGGTCGGCCAGTTCAAACGGGGTCAGGCCAGGGAAGTGAGCGGCACAGACCAGCAGGCCGTCCAATCCCCCCAGCTCGCGCTGCAGGGCCTGGGCCAGCTCGGCATAGTCGTCGGGGCCCGCACCTTCCAGGTCCAGTGGATACAGCAGCGGCTCCGGGCCGACCGCCTGCACCTGGGCGTAGACACGGTCCAGGCGGCGCGGCTTGCGGCCCAGCAGAACCACGGTAGCCCCCGCGGCTGCGGCAGCAACGGCAGCCGCACTGCCCAGACCACCGCCGGCGCCGGCAACCAGCACTACGCGCCCCTGCAACGGGCGGCCATCGAGCGCCCCGTCGGCCGGTGACGTCGATGGCCAGGCACTCATCCCTGGGTCGCCTCTTCGACGATGCGCTTGAGCTCGCCGGCTTCGAACAACTCCAGGACAATGTCACAGCCACCAATCAACTCACCGTTGATGAACAGCTGCGGGAAGGTCGGCAGGTTGGAAAAGCGCGGCAGGTTGGCGCGGATCTCGGGTTCTTCCAGCACGTTGACGGTGCGCAGGGTGACCGCGCCGGCCGCCATCAACGCCTGTACCGCGCGGCTGGAGAAGCCGCACATCGGGTATTGCGGGGTGCCCTTCATGAACAGCACGAGCGGGTAACGATCGACCTCGGCCTGGATTTGCTGCATTACCGCCACAACCACACTCCTTGCTTCGCCGGACAAACCGACCGCGGTGGTCGGCTAGACTGCCCACGGTAGCCGCCATTGTAAGCGGATGGAACCGGCTGCCGCCGCCCCTCTGGCCACGAACCTGTCCATGCCTGTTGAATTGCCTGCCCTGCCCTACCTTCCCGGCTCCCTGCAGCCGCACCTGTCCGCGCAGACCGTGGAACTGCACCACGGCCGCCACCATCGCGCCTATGTAGATGCCGTCAACGCCGGCATCCTCGGCACCGAGTGGGAGGAAGCGTCGCTGGATGAGATCGTCCGCCACGCCCAGGGCAGGCTGTTCGATGCGGCCGCCCAGGCCTGGAACCACGGCTTCTATTGGCAGTGCCTGCGGCCGCGCGGCGGCGGCGAGCCGCAGGGCCGATTGGGCGAGCTGGTCAAGCGACAGTTCGGTGACGCGCAGCGCCTGCGCGAGGAGTTCAACCGCACGGCGTTGGGCCTGTTCGGCTCGGGCTGGGTGTGGCTGGTGCAGCATCCGGGCGGGCAGCTGGGCATCCAGGCCACCCGCAACGCAGGCACACCCCTGACCGGTGAGAGCACCCCGCTGCTGTGCTGCGATGTCTGGGAGCACGCCTACTACACCGAGTACCAGAATGACCGGGCGCGTTACCTGGATGCCTTCTGGCAGCTGGTCAACTGGGAATTCGCCGAAAGCCAACTACGCTGAGGCAACGGCTCCGCCCCGGGGTGGTGCCGGCCGCTGGCCGGCATCCCCATCGGTGTACAGAGATGGCGAATCTGCCGGCCAGCGGCCGGCACTACCGGAAAGCAGAGCGTGGCTTCACGCGTTCTCGTGCGCGGCCACCGCGTCCATCACCCGTGCCGAATACACCAGCGCGGCGCCTGCATTGAGCGACACCGCCACGCCCAGTGCTTCGGCGATTTCCTCGCGGCTGGCGCCATGCTTCAGCGCTGCATCCACATGTACGGTGATGCAGCCATCGCAGCGGGTGGTCACCGCCACTGCCAGCGCGATCAGTTCGCGGGTCTTGGCATCCAGATGGTTGGTCTGGGCGCCGGCATTGGCCAGGGTCGCGTAGCCCTTGACCGTGTCCGGCGAGAGCTTGCCGATCTCGCCGATACGGCCCTTCAGTTCCTTGCGGTAGGCATTCCAGTCGAGCATGGCGTGACTCCTGTGAAAGGAGCTCCACGCTACCACCGGCAATGGTGCGCCGATGCCTGCACCGGCGCGCCACACCGTTGCAGGCATACAAGGTTGTGCCGGCCATTGGCCGGCACGCCCGGGCTCAGCGATTGCGCAGCGCGTGTACCGCCGGCGCCACCTGGGCCTGGCGGTCCAGTTCCAGGCCAACCTGATCCAGCGCATCGGCCAATGCAGCGGCATCATCGTCGCGCAACGTGGCGTGGCCGACCTTGCGGCCCTCGCGCGGCTCCTTGCCGTAGTCGTGCCAGTGGCCGCTGGCCTGGGCCAGTACCGGTGCCGGGTCGGGCATCACGCCCAGCCAGTTCAGCATGCAGGCGTGACCCAGCATGCGGGTGCTGCCCAGCGGCAGGCCCAGCACGGCGCGCAGGTGATTCTCGAACTGCGAGGTTTCGCTGCCTTCGATGGTCCAGTGGCCGGAGTTGTGCACGCGCGGCGCCATCTCGTTGGCCAGCAGTTCGCCATCGCGGCAGAACAGCTCCAGCGCGAACACGCCGACGTACTGCAGGTGCTCGGCAACGCGGCGGGCATAGCCGATCGCGGCCTGCTGCTCGGTGTCGGACAGCACGGCCGGGGCCACGCTGGCCGACAGCACGCCGTCGACATGCCAGTTGCCGGTGACCGGCCAGGCCTCGAAGCTGCCATCGCGGCCACGCACGGCAACCACGCTGACTTCGCGCTGGAAGGCCACGAAGCCTTCCAGGATCAGGCCGGTACGCTCGACCTGTGCACCCAGCGCATCCCACGCGGCATCGATGTCGGCCTCGTTGCGCAGGCGGAACTGGCCCTTGCCGTCATAGCCGAGGCGACGGGTCTTGAGGATGCACGGCAGGCCGAATTCGGCGGCCTTGGCGGCCAGTTCGTCGCGGCTGCGGATATCGGCGAAGGCCGGCAGCGGAATGCCCAGCTGCTGGAACAGGCTCTTCTCGCTGAGCCGGTCCTGTGCGACAGCCAGCGCCGACGGCGGCGGGTAGACCGGCACGCGGTCGGCCAGCCACTGCGCACTGTCGGCCGGCACATTCTCGAAATCGAAGGTGACCACATCGACCTTGGCAGCGAAGTCCGCCAGGGCCTGGCGGTCATCGAAGGCGCCCACGGTGAGCGGCGCCAGCGGGCCGCTGCAGGCATCAGCGGCCGGGTCATACAGTTCGAAGCGCAGCCCCAGCGGCGCACCGGCCAGGACCATCATGCGGGCGAGCTGGCCGCCGCCCAGGATGCCGACGGTCAGACTCATTGGCGCGGATCGTCGTGGGCCATCACGTCTTCGGTCTGGCGTGCACGGAAGGCATCGAGCGCCTGGCCGATCGCCGGCTGGTCGCTGGCCAGCATCGCAGCGGCGAACAGCGCGGCGTTGGAGGCGCCGGCGTTGCCGATGGCGAAGGTGGCGACCGGGATACCGGCCGGCATCTGCACGATCGACAGCAGCGAATCCATGCCGTTGAGGGCCTTGGACTGCACCGGCACACCCAGCACCGGCACGGCGGTCTTGGCCGCGATCATGCCCGGCAGGTGCGCGGCCCCGCCGGCACCGGCGATGATGGCGCGCAGGCCACGCGGGCCTGCCTGCTCGGCGTAACTGAACAACACATCCGGCGTCCGATGCGCGGACACCACCTTCACTTCGAACGGAACACCCAGGGCTTCAAGCTTCTGGGCGGCGTGCTGCATGGTTTCCCAGTCGGAACGGGAGCCCATGACGATGCCGACAAGCGGCGCGATCGGGTTGGGGGTCATTGGCCGTCACCTGCCTTAAAGACGTATTCTAGCCATCTTCCACGCAAGACGAAGAACCATGGATCGCAAGCTGCTCGACCTGCTGGTGTCGCCGGACACCCGCCAGCCCCTGTCCCTGCTGGATGGCAAGGGCCTGGAAGCCCTCAACAAGGCCATTTCCGCCGGCGCGGTGACCAAGGCCGATGGCAACCCGCTGGCGCAGCCGCTGCGCGAGGCACTGGTCACCCGCGACCGCAAGCAGGTCTTCCGCGTGGACGATGGCATTCCGGTGCTGCTGGCCGAGGAAGCCATTCCCACCGCCCAGATCGCCGACTTCCCCGCCGCATGAGCGCGCTGCCGACGCCGGATGCGGCCGTTGTCGCCGCCGATGTCGCGCGTGCGCTGGCCGAGGACCTGGGCAGCGGCGACGTCACCGCTGCGCTGCTGCCCGACCAGGCCGACAGCGCTTACCTGCTGTGCAAGCAGGACGGAGTGATCGCCGGTCGCCCCTGGTTCGACGCCACCCACCGCGCACTCGACCCGGAGGTGCGCATCGAATGGCGTGTCTCCGAAGGTGACCCGGTCACTGCCGGCACCGTGCTGGCCCTGCTGCACGGGCGCAGCCGCAGTCTGGTCAGTGCCGAGCGCACCTCTCTGAATTTCCTGCAGACGCTGTCCGGCACCGCCACCACCACCGCCCGCTACGTAGCGGCAGTGGCCGGTACCGGCACGCGCATCCTCGACACCCGCAAGACCCTGCCCGGCCTGCGCCTGGCGCAGAAGTACGCGGTGCGCTGCGGCGGTGGCGAGAACCACCGCTTCGGCCTGTACGACACGGTGATGCTGAAGGAGAACCATATCCGTGCCGCCGGTTCGCTGGCCGCAGCGGTGGCCGCCGCACGCCGGCAGTGGCCTGCGCTGCCGCTGGTTGTGGAGGTCGAAGACCTGGCGCAGCTGCGCCAGGCGTTGGAAGCCGGGTGCGAACGCATCCTGCTGGACGACTTCAGCCCCGACCTGCGTCGCGAAGCCGTACGCATCACGGCCGGCCGCATTCCACTGGAAGTCTCCGGCAGCGTCGGCCTGGGCGGCCTGCGTTCGATCGCCGAAGACGGCGTGGACTGCATCTCCATCGGCGGGCTGACCAAGCATGTGCAGGCCATCGATCTGTCGCTGAAGCTGGGCCCGCCTCCGGCTTGAGGCCTGCGGGACGTTGTCGAGCCTACGCTCGGCTGCTTCTCGATCTGCGGCGCGCCCTGCACCCGCTTTGCGCGATGAGCCGAGCGTGGGCTCGGCTCTGCACGACCGGAACGCCTTCACGGCTCGGCTACGCCAGCCTCTGCGACGCTGCCGGCATCCCCCACAGGAGCCGCGCATGCGCCGGATGCTCTTGCCTTCCTGCCTGCTGCTGGCCGCGGCGCCGTTGTCCGCAGCGGCCGCCGAAGCCTGCGACGTACCGCCCCGCTTCGGCCTGAGTCCGTTGGCGGTGGCCATCCGCAACACCGCCTGCAATGAGCACCGGCTCTGGTACCGGCCCTTCATCGATCGTGAAGGCCGTGCCGCCAGCCTCAGCGTCACCGAGGCCGAAAGCGATCACCTGGCCGACAACGGACTGATCGCCTGGCAGCGCGTGGCTGGCTACTGGCGAAACAGCGGCACGCTCAACGCGATGGGCAGCATCGCCGGCGCCAGCAGCTGCCTGGCGCCGCTGGGCACGCGCTACACCGACAGTGACTGCCGCGCGTTCCTGATCGACAACCCGTGGTCGGCCGCGTTCATCTCCTGGGTGATGGTGCAGTCCGGCGTTCCTGGCTTCAATACCTCGCCTCGCCACATCGACTACATCCGTGCCGCATACCAGGGCGGCCCCTCGGGCGTGCCGTACCGGCTGGTCGACCCGGCCACGGCCAAACCCGCGCCGGGCGACCTGCTGTGCTTCCTGCGCGACCGCAGCACCACGCTCAGCTACAGCGGGCTGGTGCAGGCGCTGGGCAACGGCTCGGTGGGCCACTGGAAGTCGCATTGCGAAGTGGTGGTGGCCGCCAACCTGGGGGGCGACCAGACCCTGTACCTGGTCGGTGGCAACGTGATGAACACCGTAGCGATGCGGCTGCTGCCGCTGGACCGGACCGGGCTGATCAAGCTGCCACCGGCGCGCGAACGCAACAGCACCGGCATCGACCCGAGCTGCACGCCCGGGCGCGAGGACGAATGCAGCTTCAACCGCCAGGACTGGGCAGCCCTGCTGCAGCTGACTGCAACCTCACCGCTGGTGATGCCCTCGCCCACTGCGACGCCGATGCAGCGCACTCCGGCACCGCAACCGGTCATCGTGCCCGCGCAGCCGGTGTCCAGCGAACCGCAGCCGCGGCGGTGAGTGCAGCGCTTGATCCGGCGCGCGTTCGCCGCCATCTTTGTGGGATCGACCTCTGACGGCTGACGCCATGCCTACCCTGCTGCTGTTGCTGATTGCCGGCGGAATCATCTACTTCTTCTGGAACGCGGCACGCTCGGCCGCAGAGCGCGCCGTTGAATTGGGCCGCAATGCCTGCCGCGCAGCTGATGTGCAATGGCTGGACCAGGCGGTGCACGCCACCGGCCTGCGCCTGTCGCGCGGCGAGGATGGCCGGCTTGGGTTCGAGCGCACCTTCAAGTTCGAGTATTCCTACGATGGCATCGATCGCCACGTGGGTCGCATGGTGCTGCGTGGCGACCAGTTGATCTCGTTCACCGGCCCCGGCGCGGCGCGGATCAGCCAGATCCGCGCGGATGTGGACGATGCCGAGGATGTGTAAGGGCTGAAGGCGTGCCGACCAACGGTCGGCACCCACCGTTACTTGGTTACTTGACCACGCGCAGGTTCGGCCGCCCCTTCGGCGGCGGGCTGGCTGGCGGCGTATCGTCCGGCGGCGTGCCTTCCTCGTGCAGCAGTTCGTCGCTGGTCGGCGCGGTTTCGCTGCCCGGGATGTCATCCGGCAGCGCCATGCCCTGCCCGGTCTCGCGGGCATAGACCGCCAGCACGGCGCTGATCGGCACCTGCACCGGGTAGCTGGTACCGGAGAAGCGCGCCGAGAAGCTCACCATCTCGTTGTCGATCATCAGCCGTACGACGGCACGTTCGGCGATGTTGAGCACGACCCGGCCATCCTTGACCGCCGAAGGCGGCACCTGCACGCCGGGAACGCCGGCGTCGACCAGGATGTGCGGGGTCAGCTGGTTGTCGTTGATCCATTCCACCAGCGCCCGCAGCAGGTACGGGCGGTGGCTGGTCATGTGGAAGAAGTCTTCGGTCATGCGTGAAGTGTACGCGCCCGGCGCCCCGCCGGGGCGGATCGCCTGCACGCCGGTCGGCGTGCAGACGGGTAACGCGGGCCGGATCAGGTCGGCAGGTCGCGCAGCTTCTTTTCCTGCTCGGTCAGGCTGCGGACGAAACCGGGGTGGCGGAAGATGCGGTTACCGTAGTCCTCAATCGCCTTGCCATCCTTCGGAAGTGGCACATCCAGCGATTGCAGCCGCCAGATGATCGGGGCCATGGCGCAGTCGGCCAGGCTCATTTCCGGGTTGAGGAAGAACTTGCTGGCCTTGAACAGCGGCAGCGAGGCGGTCAGCAGTTCCTTCAGGCGCTTGCGCCCGGCCTCGGCCTGGGTCTTGTTGCCCAGCTGGATGGCCTGCACCTGCGGCACCCAATCGTGCTCGATGCGCAGCATCGCCAGGCGGATGCGCGCACGCGACAGCGGATCGACCGGCATCAGCGGCGGATGCGGGTAGCGCTCGTCCAGGTACTCGCTCACCACCGACGCGGCGTAGAGCACCAGCTCGCGCTCCACCAGGGTCGGCACCGAGTGGTACGGATTGAGATCGATCAGGTCTTCGGGCGGGTTCTGCGGATCGACCGGAACGAAGTCGAAGGTGACGCCCTTGGCCGCCAGGACCAGGCGCACCCGGTGGCACAGCACATCGTCGTTCGAGGAAAACAGCGTCAGTGTATTGCGCATGCGTACGCTCGCCGCCATCAAAGGCTCTCCCACGACAGGAGACCGCCTGCCGCATCGGCGCCGCCGGCACCGTGCCGACGGTCGACTCCTCCCCGAGTGTGCAACCGACCATCACAAAAGCCAATAGGCCCGTGCGATGGCCGGCGGCCGAATCAGTGGACGTCCTTCCAGTATTCCTTCTTCAGCAGGTACAGCAGGAAGGTCAGCAGGGCCAGGAACAGGATGACCCACACGCCCAGCTGCTGGCGCTTGAGCGCGGCCGGCTCGCCGGCGTATTCGAGGAAGTTGGTGATGTCCCGCACGGCCTGGTCGTACTGCCCGGCATCGACCGAACCTGGCGTTTCAATCTTCAGGCCGGTCACCGGCGGGTCCATGCCGGGGCCTTCGGCCTTGCCATGCACGGCGTGCTGCAGGCCCTGCATCTCCCACAGCGGGTTCGGCATGGAGGCGTTGGCGAACAGCGCGTTGTTCCAGCCCAGCGGCCGGCTGCTGTCCAGGTAGAACGACTTGAGGTAGGTGTAGACCCAGTCGCTGCCGCGCACGCGCGCGATCAGGCTGAGATCCGGCGGCATCTTGCCGAACCACTTCTCCGCGTTCTCCTTGGGCATCGCCACCGGGATCGGGTCGCCGATCGCCGAGCCGGTGAAGTTGAGGTTGTTCATCACCTCTTCCTCGGTCAGGCCCAGGTCCTGCGCCATCCGCGAATAGCGCAGGTACTTCAGCGCATGGCAGCCGGAGCAGTAGTTCATGTACAACTGTGCGCCGCGCTGCAGCGAGGCGCGGTCACCCAGATCGTTGCCTGCCTGCAGCAGCTTGGTGCCGCCCTCGGCGGCGGAGGCCAGGAAACTGCCCAGCATCAGGGTGGCCGCCAGGGCCAGCCGGACCATCCAGCGCTCAGTCATGCGTGGTCACCCTCTCCGGTACCGGCTTGGTCTTGTCCAACCGTGTCCATAGCGGCATGGTGATGAAGAAGGCGAAGTACAGGAAGGTCAGCACCCGCCCGATGTAGGTTTCATGCACGTCGGTGCCCGGGCCGGAGCCGATCACGCCCAGCCACACGAAGCACACCGCCAGCACGCCCAGCATCACCCTCGAGATCCAGCCGCGGTAGCGCACCGATTTCACCTTCGCCTTGTCCAGCCACGGCACCAGGAACAGGATCGCGATGGCCGAGAACATCACCAGCACGCCACCGAGCTTGTTCGGCACCACGCGCAACATCGCGTAGTACGGCGTGTAGTACCAGACCGGCTTGATGTGCTCCGGGGTGACCAGGCGGTTGGCCTCGGTGAAGTTGTCGTGCTCCAGGAACAGGCCGCCGAAACCCGGGGCGAAGAAGATGATGAAGGCGGCGATGATCAGCAGGAAGCCGGCGCCTACACCATCCTTGAGCGTGTAGTACGGGTGGAACGGAATACCGTCGGCCGGAGCGTTCGGCGACCAGCGGTTGCCCTTCGGCCCCTTCTTGATCTCCACGCCATCGGGGTTGTTCGAACCCACTTCGTGCAGCGCGCCCAGGTGCAGTACCACCAACAGCAACAGCACCAGCGGCAAGGCGATGACATGCAGCGCGAAGAAGCGGTTGAGCGTGGCGTCACTGGGCAGGTAGTCGCCCATGATCCATTCGGTCAGGCCGTTGCCGATCACCGGTATGGCACCGAACAGCGAGATGATCACCTTGGCGCCCCAGAATGACATCTGGCCCCACGGCAGCACGTAGCCCATGAAGGCTTCGGCCATCAACACCAGGTAGATCAGCATGCCGAGGATCCACACCAGCTCGCGTGGCTTCTGGTAACTGCCGTACAGCAGGCCACGGAACATGTGCAGGTAGACCACGATGAAGAACAGCGAGGCACCCGTGGAGTGCATGTAGCGGATCAGCCAGCCCCACTCCACGTCCCGCATGATGTACTCGATGGAGCCGAACGCCTCGGCGGCGCTGGTCTTGTAGTGCATCGTCAGGAAGATGCCGGTGACGATCTGGTTGACCAGCACCAGCAGCGCCAGCGAACCGAAGTAGTACCAGATGTTGAAGTTCTTCGGCGCGTAGTACTCGCTCACATGCTTGCGATAGACCGGCATCAGGCCCGGCGCGCGGGCATTGACCCAGTCGGCCACGCCGCTGGCGGTACGGCTGAGGATATTGGCCATCAGGCAGCCCCCTGCGGATCGACACCGATGATGATGGTGTTGTCGTCCTGGTAATGGTGCGCGGGCACCTTCAGGTTGATCGGCGCCGGCACGTCCTTGAAGACGCGTCCGGACATGTCGAAGCGCGACTTGTGGCAGGGGCAGAAGTAGCCGCCCTTCCACTGAGGGTCGTAGGGCTCAGGCCGGATTTCGGCGACCATTTCCGGCGAGCAGCCCAGGTGCGTGCACAGGCCGACCAGTACGGAGATGTCCGGCTTGATCGAGCGCAGTTCGGGGTTCTGCTTCAGCACGTAGTCCGGCTGCTGGTCCTTCTCGCCGGACTCGGGGTCCTTGAGACGGCCGTCCAGCCCATGCAGCGCATCGAGGATGGCCTTGGACCGCTTGACGATCCAGATCGGCTGGCCACGCCATTCCACGATCAGGCGTTGGCCTTCCTGCAGGGCGCTGATGTCAGCCACCACCGGTGCGCCGGCAAGCTTGGCGCGGGCACTGGGGTTCCAGGATTTGATGAAAGGAACGGCGGTGAATCCGACGCCGACGGCGCCCACCACGGCTGTGGTGGCAGAAAGAAAACGCCGACGTCCGGTGTTGACTGGATCGTGTACCCCATCGTTGGCCATCCGGCACTCCGATATTGATTAGGTAGCTTTAAGGCTGCCAGCGGATCCGGTGGGGGCCAGAGCCGCATTGAATCGCGGTCGAGTGTAGCGGAACCGTCGCGCGCCACACAACGCTCTTTGCAAGGAGTGCCGACTGACAGTCGGCACCCACCTGTTCAAGGGAGTGCCGACCAACGGTCGGCACCTACTGGTGACTCAGGGCGGTGCGGTAACGCTCGGCCAGCTGCCCGACCCGGCGCACGTAGTACTGCGTCTCGCTGTAGGGCGGCACGCCACCGTGGCGGTCGACCGCGCCCTCGCCGGCGTTGTAGCCGGCCGCGGCCAGGGTCAGGTCGCCATTGAAGCGCTTCAGCAACCACGCAAGATACTGCACGCCACCGCGGATGTTCTGCCCGGCATCATAGGAATCGCTGACCCCGAAGCGGGCCGCGGTCGGCGGCATCAGCTGCATCAGGCCCTGCGCGCCGGCGCGGCTGAGCGCGGTCGGGTTGTAGGCCGACTCGGCGTGGATGATGGCGCGCACCACGGCTTCTTCGACGCCGAACTCGCGTGCGGCCGAGGTGATCTCGGTCTGGAACGCGGTGGTGTTCAAGCGCACCGAACCGAAGTCCACGCGTGGGTTGACGCCACAGGCATAACAGCGCTCCATGAAACTGTAGCGGATGGTACGCACCGGGCCGAGGTTGGCGACCTGGGTTGGCCGCGCACTGGTGTAGTGGCGCACCCCATCCTTCATGAAGGAATAGACCTGGCCGCTGACCATCCGCCCGGCCCGCGAGGCCGTCGGTGCCGCAGCAGGCGCGGGGGCAGCAGGCGTCGACGCGACCGCAGTGGGCGCAGCGGCGCTGGCCGCCACGGCGACCGGATTGCGTTCGATGCTGGCCACCGTGGTCGGCGCAGGCTTCGGCGCGACCACCACAGGGCGCGGTGCCGGCCGGGTATCGCGGCTGTAGCTGATGCTGCTGCAGCGCGCGCCGGCCACTCGCTTGCTCACGTAGCTGGTGACCCCGTCGGCGCCCTGGCACTTGTACAGGGTGCCGGCGCTGGCCGGCGCAGCGGTCAGCGCAGCGATGATGATCGCCGTTGTCCCCAGTATCCCCTTCATGCCGCGAGTGTCCCAGCTTCGCCGGGGCTTGCCAAGCGACGTGGCTCAGCCTGTGACCGGCGGCACAGCCAGCACCTGGCCCAATCCGGCCAAACGCTGTGCCAGCTCATCGCGCAGGCCCGGCGGCGTGGTCCACAACGCCACCGGCACCCGGTCCAGGCTGAGGATCTGCGCCAGCATCATGCCGCAGCTCTCGGCGCCCATCCGCAACAGGCAATGGCCGGCAACATCAGCCTCCAGCACACCACACCACGGTGGGATGCGCCCTTCCAGCTCGGTGCGGCTGCCGGCCAGGCGGACGATGGCCTGCAGTGCGAACGGCGCCTGGCTGACCGCCTGCCGCACCATCACATCGGGCGGCGCTGGCGTGCGCCGGTGGAGGCCCGGCTCGGAGCACTCACGTACGGCACCCATGCGGTCCACGCGCAGGGTGCGCCAGTCCTGCCGCCCCAGATCCCAGGCAAGCAGATACCAGCGCCGCCCGTAATTAACCAGGTGCTGGGCCTCGACCTCGCGCTGGGTGACCGCGTCCTGCGCACTGCGGTATTCGAAGGCCAGCCGCGACGCCTGCCGGCAGTGCTGGGCCAGCCGTCCGAGCAGGCGTGCGTCGGTGGACGGAAGGTCGGACAGGGTGGCCGTCGCCGCATGCACCTCCCCGGCCTGCCGGCGGTGGCGGGTCGGCACCAGCGGGTCGAGCTTGGACAACAGGCCCCGCGCAGTGTCGTCGATGCCGGCGACGGTCGCAGACGCGGCACGCAGGGCGATGGCCAGGGTGGTTGCCTCCTCCTCGTCCAGCAGCATCGGCAATACCGGCGCCCCCGCCCCGAGCTGGTAGCCGCCGCCCACCCCTGACGAGGCGTGGACCGGGTAGCCCAGCTCGCGCAGGCGCTCGATATCGCGGCGGATGCTGCGCCGGTCCACGCCCATGCGCTCGGCCAGCTCAGCCCCGGACCACTGGCGGCGGGCCTGCAGCAGGGCGATCAGGCGCAGCAGTCGATGGGCGGTATGGCGCATGAAGAATCGAGGACAGAAGTCGTCCGCAATAGTGCCCCAGGATGGCTTCCAGTTCACCACCCACCGCAAGGAGCAATGCCATGACCTCACGCCAGATCACCCTGTACCACGCCGCCCGATCCCGCTCGAGCGGCGCCGTGGCCCTGCTCGAAGCGCTGGGTGCCGACTACCGCATGCAGGTGCTGGACCTGAAAGCCGGCGCCAACCTGGCTCCGGCCTATCTGGCCATCAACCCGATGGGCAAGGTGCCGGCCATCGTCCACAACGGCGCACTGGTGACCGAGCAGGTCGCCATTTATCTGTACCTGGCCGACCTGTATCCGGAAGCCGGGCTGGCACCGCCGATCGGCGACGCCCTGCGCGGGCCCTACCTTCGCTGGATGGCCTTCTACGGCGCCTGCTTCGAGCCAGCGATGATCGACAAGGCGATGCACCGCGAGCCACCGCCGCGCCTGATGTCACCGTACAACGATGCGGACACCGTGCTGCAGGTGGTCGAGGCCCAGCTGGCACAAGGGCCGTACCTGCTCGGCGGGACGATGAGTGCCGCGGATGTGCTGTGGGGCAATGCGCTGGCCTGGACCACGGCCTTCGGCCTGGTGCAGCCTGCGCCGGCCACGGCTGATTACATTGCGCGGATGAGCGCGATGACCGCCTTCGACCGTTCGCGGCAGATCGACGCGGAGCTGGCGGCGGCGTAAGGCGTTCCGCCGGGCATGGCCCGGCGCTACCGGCCGGGGGCGGGACTCAGGTAGATCCACGCCATGCGTGGATGACCCGCCCGCCGTGCCTGCGGGGCGGGCCTGGCTCTACCGGGCCGGCGCACGCGCTGGGATACAGGTAGAATTGCCCGCTTTCCCGCCACCCGAATGGATTAAGCGCCATGACCGGGACGCCAGACGTCTTTTCGCCCGCCACGCCGGGCGGTACCCCGCTCGTTGCCCTGCCCGCTGGTCCGCGCAAGCCTGACCAGGTCAAGGGCAAGCTGTACATCAAGACCCACGGTTGCCAGATGAACGAGTACGACTCGGCCAAGATGGCCGACGTACTTGCCGCCAGCGATGGCCTGGAACTGACCGACAGCCCGGACGACGCCGACGTCATCCTGGTCAACACCTGCTCCATCCGCGAGAAGGCGCAGGAGAAGGTGTTCAGCCAGCTGGGCGTGTGGAAGGGCCTGAAGAACAAGGGCCGCGAGGTCATCATCGGCGTGGGCGGCTGCGTGGCCTCGCAGGAAGGCGAGGCGATCATCAAGCGCGCGCCGTTCGTTGACCTGGTGTTCGGCCCGCAGACCCTGCACCGCCTGCCGGAACTGATCCGCGCGCGACGCGAACAGAAGCGCCCGCAGGTGGACATCAGCTTCCCCGAGATCGAGAAGTTCGACCGCCTGCCCGAGCCGCGCGCCGAAGGTCCCTCGGCATTCGTGTCGATCATGGAAGGCTGTTCCAAATACTGCTCGTTCTGCGTGGTGCCCTACACCCGCGGCACCGAAGTCAGCCGCCCGTTCGAGGACGTGGTGGTGGAAGTGGCGCAGCTGGCCGCACAGGGCGTGCGCGAGATCAACCTGCTCGGCCAGAACGTCAATGCCTACCGAGGGCCTTATGGGGACGGCGAATTCGCCGACCTTGGCCTGCTGATCCGTACCATCGCCGAGATCGACGGCGTCGGCCGCATCCGCTTCACCACCTCGCATCCGCTGGAGTTCAGCGATTCGCTGATCGATGCGTTCCGCGACGTGCCGCAGCTGGCCAACTTCCTGCACCTGCCGGTGCAGGCCGGCAGCGACCGCGTGCTGTCGGCGATGAAGCGTGGTTACACCGCACTGGAATTCAAGTCGAAGATCCGCAAGCTGCGCGCGGTGCGCCCGGACATCTCGATCAGCTCGGACTTCATCGTCGGCTTCCCCGGCGAGACCGATGCCGACTTCGAGAAGACCATGAAGCTGATCGAGGACATCGGCTTCGACCACAGTTTCTCCTTCATCTATTCGCGTCGACCGGGTACGCCGGCGGCCGATCTGGAGGACACGATCAGCGATGCCGAGAAGCACGCTCGCCTGTCGCGGCTGCAGGAGCGCATCAATGCGCACGCCGCCAGCATCTCCGGGAAGATGGTCGGTACCGTGCAGACCGTGCTGGTGGAAGGGCCGTCGCGCAAGAATCCGAACGAGCTGACCGGCAAGACCGAGAACATGCGTTCGGTGAACTTCCCGGCGCCGGCGCGGTTGATCGGCCAGTTCGTGGATGTGCTGATCACCGAAGCGCTTACCAACTCGCTGCGTGGGCGCGTGGTAGCGGAATAAGGTGTGCCGACCAACGGTCGGCACCCACCGGAAATGATGCCGGACAGCGGCCGGCACTACCGAATGACAGGCCTCAATCCAGGCGCTTGCGGAAACGCAGGATCGCCAGCGTCATCATCACCACGATGAAGGCCAGCAGCGCCAGCGCGTCGTGCCACAGTTCCCATAGGGAGGCGCCGCGCAGCATGATGCCGCGCACCAGGCGCAGGAAGTGGGTCAGCGGCAGCACCTCGGCCAGCCACTGCACCGGCCGCGGCATGCCGGCGAACGGGAACATGAAGCCCGACAGCAGGATCGACGGCAGGAACAGGAACAGCGTCATCTGCATCGCCTGGAACTGCGAACGCGCGCGCGTGGAGATCAGCAGGCCCAGCGCCAGGTTGGCCAGCACCAGCAGGACCGCGGCCAGGTAGATGTCCAGCAGGCTGCCGCGGATCGGCACCTGGAACAGCCAGGTACCCAGCGCCAGCACCAGGGTGGTCTGCAGCAGGCCGATCGCTGCATAGGGCAGCACCTTGCCGACCATCAGTTCGCTGCGCGATACCGGCGTGGCGATCAGCAGTTCCATGTTGCCGCGCTCGCGCTCGCGCACCACCGCCACCGCCGTGAACATCACCAGGGTCATGGTCAGGATCACCCCGATAAGGCCGGGCACGATGTTCACCGCCGAGCGCCGCTGCGGGTTGTAGAAGCTGGTCACGCTGATTGGACCAGCTGCGATGCTGCCTTCGCGTAGCGGCCGCGTATTGCTGGTCGGGCGCGTATCCAGTGGCACCTGCGCCAGCTGGATCGCCGCACTCTGCACCACGGTGTCGCTGCCATCGACCAGCACCTGTACCGCTTCGCGTCCATCGAAGCGGCGACGCTCGAAGTCGGCCGGCACCACGATGCCGACGCTGATCTCGCCGCGGCGCAGTGCCTGCATCAGCTGGCCCGGCGTGTAGGCCTCGCTGCGCGGCGTGATCACGCCGGTAGCGACCATGTCCTGCACCAGTGCGCGAGAGGCGGCGCTGTTGGCCTGGTCGGCGATACCCGCATCGAGGTGGCGCAGGTTGAGGTTGATCGCATACCCGAACAGCAGCAGCTGCATCACCGGAATGCCGACGATCATCGCCAGCGTGATGCGGTCGCGGCGCAGCTGCCGCAGCTCCTTGAGCACGATCGCCCACAGCCGGCGCAGGTTCATGCCGCCGGCTCCCGGCCACGGCCGCGGGTGGCGGCGACGAACACGTCTTCCAGGTTCGGCGCTACGGTTTCGATATGCGCTTGCGGGTCGGGGCTGGCCAGCGCGCGCCGCAGCACTGCGACATCCGCTACGCCCTCATTGCACAGCACGCGCAGATGGGTGCCGATCTGCGCCACGCTCAGCACGCCGGGCAGCTCGGCCAGCACGCGGCTGGCCTGGCGTGGCTGCGATGACGTGACCTGCAGCGTGCGGCCGTCCAGCTGCGCGCACAGTTCGGCCGGCGTGCCATCGGCGACCAGCGCGCCACGATCAAGAATAGCCAGCCGGTGGCAGCGCTCGGCTTCGTCCATGTAGTGGGTCGAGACCAGCACGGTGGTACCGGCGTCGGCAAGTTCAAACAGGGCCTCCCAGAAGTCGCGGCGTGACTCCGGGTCGACCGCGCTGGTCGGCTCGTCCAGGAACAGCAGTTCGGGCGAATGCACCACGGCGCCGGCCAGGGCCAGCCGCTGCTTCTGCCCGCCGCTGAGCGTACCGGCCAGCTGCGGCTGCCGGTCCTGCAACCGGTACTGCTGCAGCAGCGCATCGACCCGTTGCCGGGCCTGGTTGCGCGGCAGGCCCTGGATGGCGGCGAGGAATTCCAGGTTCTCGCGTACCGATAGGTCTTCGTACAGCGAGAAGCGCTGGGTCATGTAGCCGATGCGCCGGCGCAGTGGTTCGGCCTGCTCGGGAACCGCCAGGCCCAGCACCTCGATCTGCCCCGCACTGGGTTCCAGCAGGCCGCACAGCATGCGGATGGTGGTCGACTTGCCCGACCCGTTCGGGCCCAGGAAACCATAGACCTGGCCACGGGGCACGGTCAGGTCGACCTTGTCCACGGCCAGCAGATCGCCGAAGCGACGAGTCAGGCCCTGCGCATGCACTGCGATGTCCGCACCGGTGTTCAGAAGCGCACCTGCACCGGCAGCCCGGCCGGAAGCGTCTGCATGTCGCTGGCTTCATCCACTTCGATCTCGGCGAGGTAGCTCAGGCGCTCGACGTCATCGCCGGTCAGTGCGTAGTACGGGGTGAATGAAGGCTCGCTGCGGATCGCGCGCACATGGCCCTTCAGTACGGTGCGCCCTCCCTCCAGCTGTATCTGCGCCGGCTGACCGACCTTGACCTGCAGGCGCAGCGGCTGCGGCAGGTAGACGCGCGCATAGGGGCGCTCGCCAACCAGCATCACCGCCAGTGGCGCCCCGATCGGTGCCTGGTCACCCTGCCGGTACGGCAAGGCATCGATCACGCCATCGCGCGGTGCGCGCAGCTGCAGCTTCTGCAGGTTGACGCCCTGCACCACCTGCTGCGCCTGTGCGGCGTCGGCGGCCGCCTGGCCCTGGGCGATGTCCTGCGCGCGACTGCCGTGCACCCGTTCCAGCCAGGCCTGCTCGGCGGCACGCACGCTGGCCGCAGCAATGCCGGCGGCCGCCCGTGCACGGTCCAGCTCGGCGGCGGCGATCAGGCGCTGGCGTGCCAATGGTTGCACGCGCCGATAGTAGGCAGTGGCTTCAGCAGACTGCGCGCGCAACGCGGCCAGTTGTGCCTGGGCCTGTGCGATCTGTTCCTGCCGCGGGCCGAGCTTCAGCTCTTCCAGCTGGGCCTGCGCGCGCGCCGTGTCGGCCTGCGCCACCGCGAACTGCGCGTCGCCGCGGGCGGAGTCGAGCTGCATCAGCACGGCCCCGGCCTTGACCCGCTGGCCCTCGCGCACCTCCAACGTGGCGATCACCTCGGCCGCCGGCGCCGGCACCGTGATCCGGTCCCACTCCAGTGTGCCCAGCGCCGTTGGCGTTGACTGCCCACAGCCTGCCAGCAGGCCGATGGCCGCCAGCCCGAGTCCACGCATCCCGTTGCCGATGCCCATACCATCCCTCCTGCGACGGCGACACGGTGCCAGCTGCCCCGTGCACCCTCAATGATTCCGATCAGCCCTGACGGTTTTTTCGCCACGTACGGGCGAGCCTTTTGCTGCAAGGCTCCTCGCCACCTATCCACAGCTTGATTCAGCATCATTCCACAGCTGGTGTGGAGAACCGAACGAGGGCGGCCGTACTGGGTGCCTGGCAGCGGAAGATGCGCTGCCGTCACAGGAGCCGGCCGGCTGTGACGGTTTTTTCACCACCGCCTCATACGCCTTGTGGCACAAGCACTGCGAAGGCCTATCCACAGGTTTTCGCGCCCCCCGTCCACACCGGGTGTGGAAAACCGCGTATCGGCCCGCTGCTGGCCGCATGCCCGGTACGCGCGTAACCTTGTCATCCCAAGTCCATCGCGGTGGACGGCGAACCCGCCCCACCCCAAGCAATGAAAAGCATCGATCATCGAGACTTCACCCTGTCGCCGGAAGACAACGAGCGATTGGCCAACCTGTGCGGCCCCTTCGACGGGCACCTGCGCCAGATCGAGCTGAAGCTCGGCGTGGAGATCGCAAACCGTGGCTTCGTGTTCCGCATCAGCGGGCCCAATGAAGCCATCGTGGAGGCGCAGAAGCTGGTTGAAGCGCTGTACGCCGAAGCCGGCGAGACCGTCTTCGACAACCACGCCATCCATCTGCGCCTGGCGCAGGCCAATGTCGAGCAGATCGCCGAACGCTCCTACGAAGCGCAGGAGGTCGCGATCAAGGTCAAGCGCGGTACGGTACGTGGCCGTGGCGCCAATCAGTCCCGCTACCTGCACCAGATCGCCACCCACGACATCAACTTCGGCATCGGCCCGGCCGGTACCGGCAAGACCTTCCTGGCCGTGGCCAGCGCGGTCGAAGCACTGAACGAATCGCGGGTGCAGCGCCTGATCCTGGTGCGCCCGGCGGTGGAAGCCGGCGAGAAGCTGGGCTTCCTTCCAGGCGACCTGAGCCAGAAGGTCGATCCCTACCTGCGACCGTTGTACGACGCCCTGTACGAGATGATGGGCGTGGAGAAGGTGGTCAAGCTGCTGGAGAAGAACGTCATCGAGATCGCGCCGCTGGCCTACATGCGCGGCCGCACGCTCAACGATGCATTCGTGATCCTGGACGAAGCACAGAACACCACCATCGAACAGATGAAGATGTTCCTGACCCGCCTGGGCTACGGCTCCACCGCGGTGGTCACCGGTGACCTGACCCAGACCGACCTGCCCAAGCACGTGAAATCCGGTCTGCGCGACGCCATCGATGTGCTGCGTGAAGTCGAGGGCGTCAGCTTCACCTTCTTCGAATCCCGCGACGTGGTCCGCCACCCGCTGGTCGCGCGCATCGTCAGCGCCTACGACCGCCGCGACCTGCATCAGATCCAGCCTGGAGCGACGCCATGACCCGTGGTCCCGTGCGACTGGACGTCGCCGTCAGTTATGCCCTGCCGCGTGCCGGCCTGCCGGCGGCCGTGAGCTTTCGCAAGTGGGTGGCCGCTGCGTTGAAGGGCCGCATCCGCGAGGCCGATCTGGCCATCCGCGTGGTCGATGCCAAGGAAGGCCAGTCGCTGAACCGCCATTACCGTGGCAAGGACTACGCCACCAACGTGCTCAGCTTCCCGGCCGAAGTGCCCGAAGGCCTGCCCAAGGGCGTCAAGTTTCCACTGCTCGGCGACCTGGTGATCTGCGCACCGGTGGTGGCCCGCGAAGCCGACGAACAGGGCAAGGCGCTCAACGCCCATTACGCGCACCTGACCGTGCACGGCGTGCTGCACCTGCTTGGCTGGGACCACGAGGACGACAAGGAAGCCGAGGCGATGGAACAGCTGGAGCGCGACATCCTGGCCGAGATCGGCATCGCCGATCCCTACGCCGGCGAGCGCTGACGACCACGCACACCGGGTTCATCACGGAGGACAACCCCATCGCGCTGTTGCCCGCACTCATCGCCGCTCTTCTGCAGGTAACCACTGCCCCGGGCATCGACCCCGACCGGGAACGACCGTCGCCGTTCCCGGCCAGCGACAGCGCGGCCGACATTGCCGCCAAAGTCGCCGAGGTGCAGGCCTTCTTTGACGTCAGCCAACAGACGGCCCGCCAGGCGGTCGCCGAGGCGCAGCAGCACGCATTG
This sequence comes from Stenotrophomonas sp. GD03958, assembly GCF_029839005.1. NCBI lineage: Bacteria > Pseudomonadati > Pseudomonadota > Gammaproteobacteria > Lysobacterales > Lysobacteraceae > Stenotrophomonas > Stenotrophomonas sp. GD03958. Next base: position 44,492 of record NZ_JAOBZT010000013.1, read on the forward strand.
ATGGAACGCTTGAGGGCGCGCCACGCGGCACGCCTGGCCGGCATGTGGGTGGACAATGCGACGGGTTGGACCGTCGTCGTGCGATTGACTGGCCCAGCCTCCGAGGCGGATGAGACCCATCCAGGGGCGGACGGCCCGCAACGCGTGCGCTATATCATCGGCGCTTCAATGACCGAAGCGGAGATGCAGCGCCGTCTTCAGGCGCAGCAGGGCTGGTTCATCCCGCAGCTGCCCGGTCTGACCGGCTATGGCCTGGACGTCATGACCGGTGAACTGGAGCTGGAACTCCGGGATACCGCTGGCGCGCGCGCAACGGCGGCGACCGTGCGCGACCACCTGCAGGCGCTGCTGGGCTACCCGGTCAGGCTGCGCTGGTACCCAGCGGCATCGCAGCGCCGATCGCCCTGACCCAGCCGGGCTGCAGGTGCCGGTCCGCGCGCTGCGCAATTGTTTGCCGCCTGGCATGGCGGCACAAGGAAACCAAGGATGACCTCGGGAAACAGCTTCACGGCGATTGCAATGAGTGCGGGCCTGTTCGCAGGCCTGCTGGTGCTGGGCGCGTACACCGTGCGCCGCATCAGCGCCCGCGACCCCAGCGGCGGGCACTGGCTGCTGCGCAGCCTGGCCCTGCTCTCGCCCTTGTGCCTGCTGGCCGGGCTGGCGACCGGCATGATCGGCCCCCACCTCACGGGTAGAGCAGAACCCGTCCACCTGCCCGGGCTGTGGGAAACGTCGATGGTGCTGATACTGGTCGGTGCCTTGACCCTGCCGGTGCTGTGGCGAACGCTGCTGCAGCAGCGGCTTGGCAGGCCGGTCAACGCGCTTCCGTTCTTCCATGCCAGCCGCACCTCGTTGCTGGTGCTGTTCGTGCTGGCCGTGATCTACGTGAAAGTGGCCAGGACAGCCGCATCGGAAATGTTGCCCTGGCTGACCAGCCCGGGCCTGTGGCCGGCGGTGGTGCGCATCGCGGGGCAATCGATGCAGATCACCATGCTCGCGGTCGTGCTTACCCTCTCACTGATGGTCGTGCGGCGGGCGATGACCGGTTTCCTGCGCCTTCTCAGCGGGCTGTTCAGGCGCTCACCGGAGCTATGATGGGTGCCCTTCGCCTGCGGAAACCGCCCGTGTCACTGCGCTGCTGCCTGCCCCTGCTGTGTGCCCTTGCGGTCCCATCCGCCTTCGCTTCCAGCGTCGACCTGCCGGCCCTGATCGAATGCCGCCAGGGGGTGGCCGAGCAGGCCGCGCTGGCGCCGCTGCTGGCCGATCCGCTGAAGGCCGTGGCCCAGGGCCTGCAGCCGCTGCCGCAGGGCAACCAGTTCATGAGCGAGTTCCGGCTGGCCAGCCCGATCACCGTCTTCGGCCAACAGACCGATCGGGTGGCGGTGGCCGGCGCCAGCGTCATGGCCGTCCTCGACCAGGCCGACCCACGCCCGCTGGCCAAACGGCTGGAATTGGAGACCGGCTACGACCAGGACGGCAAGTTCATGGCCGGCCGCGAGCTGGTCAGCCGCGACGTGACCGACCCGAAGACCGGCGAGGCCCAGATCGAGTCGATCATCCTCAGCGTCTCCACCGTGGCCTCCCACCCGGGCAAGACCCTGGCCGGCTGCACCTACAGCCTGGACCTGCCCGAGGAGGAGCCGGCCGCGGCCGCCCCAACCCCGGCCACCGGCAGTCACTGACAGGCCGTCACATCCTGCTAGACTTGGGTCAACGCCCGGCATGCCGGGTGCCTTTTTTCCAGAGATGTCAGAAGACGACAGTAGTAGCTCCCCTGCGGAGCACAGTGAAAAGAAGCGCGGCTGGCTTGAACGCCTGACCTCCGCCTTCTCCGGCGAACCCCATACCCGCGACGAGCTGGTCGCTGTCCTGCACACCGCGCAGGAAGAGGGTCTGATCGCCGCCGATACCCTGAAGATGATGGAAGGCGCCATTTCGGTGGCCGAGCTGACCGTGGGCGACGTGATGATCTCGCGCTCGCAGATGGTCTCGCTGCCGGTTGAAGCGCCCTTCCTGGAACTGATGAAGCAGGTGGTCGAATCCGGCCATTCACGCTTCCCGGTACACGGCGAGAACAAGGACGACATCCTTGGCATCCTGCTGGCCAAGGACCTGCTGCGCGGCGTGGTCGCCGACAACGGCCCGGCCAACGTACGCGAGCTGCTGCGCCCGGCAGTGCTGATTCCGGAGGCGAAGAAGCTCAACGTGCTGCTGAAGGAGTTCCGCCTGTCGCGCAACCACATGGCCATCGTGGTGGACGAGTACGGCGGTGTCGCCGGCCTGGTCACCATCGAGGACGTGCTGGAACAGATCGTCGGCGAGATCGACGACGAGCATGACGAGGCCGAGGATCCGTCAGCGCAGATCGCGATCCAGTCCGACGGCCAGTACGTGGTCGACGCGCTGACCCCGATCGGCGACTTCAACGAGCGTTTCGGCGCGACGTTCTCCGACGAGGACTACGACACCATCGGCGGCCTGGTCACCGAGGCCGTGGGCCACCTGCCGGAAGTCGGTGACGAGCTGGCGCTGGACCGCTTCATGTTCCGCGTGGCCCGCGCCGATGCGCGCCGGGTACAGGCCTTCCACGTGACCGTGCTGCCGCCGGACGCGCAGGACGACGCTTGAAGCGCCGCGGCCTGATCCTCATGGTGTGGCTGGCACTCTACGTGCTGGCCATGGCCCTGCCGCTGGCCGCCTTCGCGCAGCCGGCGCCGGCCACACCTGCCCTGCCCGCGGCCAGCGCTGAAGCCCCTGCTCCGCGCATCGGCGTGGTGACCATGCAGCCGGGCACGGTGTTCTTCGAACGCTTCGGCCATGACGCCATCGTGGTGGTCGATCCGCTCAGCGGAGACGCAACCTCGTACAACTTCGGCTACTTCGACCCCTCCGAGGACGATTTCATCAGCCGCTTCGCACGTGGCGACATGATGTATTACCTGGTGGCGCTGCCGCTGCAGCAGGACCTGTCGTACTACGACGAGACCGGCCGCGGTGCCAGCGTGCAATGGCTGGACCTGCGCCCGGACCAGGCGCGTGCGCTGGCCGCTGACCTTGCCGAGCGGGCCAAGCCGGAAAACGCGCGCTACCACTACGACTATTACACCGCCAATTGCGCCACGATGGTGCGCGACACCCTCGACAAGGCGTTGGGTGGTGGCCTGCAGTCGCAGCTGTCGGGGCGCTCGCGTGGCAACACCTATCGCAGTGAATCGGTCCGTCTGGCCTCGCCGGCACCATGGATGTGGCTGGGCTTCGATGTGGGCCTGGGGCCGTTCGCCGACCAGCCGCTGTCGCGCTGGCAGGAAGCGTTCGTCCCGATGCGCCTGGCCGATGCCTTGCGCCAGGCACGCAACAGCGATGGCCGGCCGCTGGTGCAGTCCGAACAGGAACTGTTGCCGCACCGCATCGATCCGGAGCCGAAGGAGTTCGCACGCCGCTGGTGGCCGTGGCTGCTGTGCGGCCTGGTGATCGCTGCTGGCGTGCTGGCGTTGCGCAACCGCCCGCGCCTGCTGGCCGGGCTGGCACTGCCGTTCTGGCTGCTGTGCGCTCTGTTGGGTGGCGTGCTGGTGTTCCTGTGGGGCTTCAGCATCCACTACGCCGCGTGGGCAAACCGCAACCTGCTGCTGCTTTCGCCGCTGGCCGTGCTGCTGCTGCCCGGTGCGATCGCGCTGCTGCGCCGGCGCCTGCCGGGGCGCATGTTCAGCATCATGTTGTGGCTGCTGGCGGTACAGGCGGTGGCCGCACTGGTGCTGCACTGGCTGAGCCTGCAGGCCCAGTACAACGTGCAGTGGATCGTGCTGCTGCTGCCGGTGCACGCGGCCCTGGCGTGGGTGCTGGGGCGCCGTCCTCACTTGTCCGAAACACGGCCCTGACGCACGATGGCGGGCATGTCATTGCCCGCCTCCGCTTCCGCCCCGGCTTCGGCCAACCCTACCTGCGTCATCAACTGCGTCCACTACGATGACGAGGGCAAGCGCCACGACATCAGCCTGGACGCCATCAGCGATGTCATCGCCAGTGGCAATGGCTTCGTGTGGGTCGGCCTGTACGATCCCAACGACGATGTGCTGCTGAAACTGCAGGAAGAATTCTGCCTGCATGACCTGGCCATCGAAGACGCGCGCAACGCACACCAGCGGCCCAAGGTCGAGACCTACGGCAATTCGCTGTTCGTGGTGGTGACCACCGCGCAGATGGTCGACGAGCGCATCCAGTATGGCGAAACCCATGCCTTCCTCGGCCCGCGCTTCCTGGTGACGGTGCGCCACGGCGCCTCGCTGTCCTACGCGCCAGTGCGCGCACGCGTCGAGCGCGAGCCGCAGCTGCTGAAAATGGGCCCGTCGTACTGCCTGTATGCGGTGACCGACTTCGTGGTCGACAACTACCTGCCGATCGTGCACCGCTTCCGCGATACCCTGGACCTGCTGGAGAAGGACATCTTCGCCGAGAATTACAAGCGCAGCACCGTGGTGCGCCTGTACGAGCTCAAGCGCGAACTGAACAAGATGCGCATGGCAGTGGCGCCACTGCAGGACGTGCTTGCGCAGCTGCGCCGCTACCAGGGCGAACTGATCCCGGACGAAGTGAAGCTGTACGTGCGTGACGTGCATGACCATGCGGTGCGCATCAGCGATGTGATCGACACCCTGCGTGAGATGCTGGGCACCGCGCTGAGCGTGAACCTTTCGCTGGTGACACTGGCGCAGGGCGAGACGGTCAAGCGGCTGGGTGCGTGGGCCGCACTCTTGGCGGCGCCGACGCTGATCACCAGCTGGTACGGCATGAACTTCAGCCACATGCCGGAGCTGAGCCAACCGTGGGCCTACCCACTGATGATCGTTGGCGTGGGCGGCGTCTGCGTAGGGCTGTACCGGCTGTTCAAGCGCTCGGGCTGGCTGTAGCGCATCGATCAACGGTCGATAGCCACCGAATCAGCAGGCCCCGACCGTTGGTGGTGGCACATGACCCGCTTCTGGTAGTGCCGGCCGCTGGCCGGCAATCAGGGCAATGCAGGCCAGCGACCGGCACTACCGCTCGGGATCAAGCCACGTAGACGGTCTTGATGTTCATGAACTCATGGATGCCATGGTCAGCCAGCTCCCGACCAAAGCCTGACTGCTTGCTGCCGCCGAACGGCAGCCGCGCGTCGCTCTTGACGATGGCGTTGACGAACGCCGCACCGCATTCCATGCGCTGCGCGAAGCGCTCGCCGCGTACCGGATCGCCGGTCCACACGCTGCCGCCCAGGCCGAAGCGGGTGTCGTTGGCCACGCGCAGTGCCTCGGCCTCATCCTTGACCCGGATCACCGCGGCCACCGGCCCGAACAGCTCCTCGTCATACGCCGGCATGCCCGGGCCGACCTGGTCGAGCACCGTGGCCGGATAGCCGGCATGGGTGCCGGCTATCGGCTCACCACCGATCAGCACCCGCGCGCCCTTGGCCACGCTGGCCTGCACCTGCTTGTGCAGTTCGTCACGCAGGTCGGCGCGAGCCATCGGTGCCAGCGTGGTGCCCGGCTTATCGGGATCGCCGTACTGGCGCTCGCCCGCCGCCTGCACAAAGCGACGGGTGAACTCATCGGCCACCGCCTCGACCACGATGAAGCGCTTGGCCGCGATGCAGGTCTGGCCGCTGTTGTCGAAACGCGACTTCACCGCCGCCGCCACGGCCTTGTCGAGGTCGGCATCGTCGAGTACCACAAAGGCATCGCTGCCACCCAGCTCCATCACCGACTTCTTCAGCTGGCTGCCTGCAGTGGACGCGATCGAGCGCCCTGCCCGTTCGCTGCCGGTCAGTGTCACCGCCTTCACCCGTGCGTCGCGCAGCACCTCGGCAGCCTGGTCGTTGTCGATGTGCAGCACGTCGAACACGCCATCAGGCAGGCCGCCGTCACGACACACCGCCAGGATCAGGTCGGCGCACTGCGGCACGTTGCTGGCGTGCTTGAGCAGGGCCACGTTGCCAGCCATGAACGCCGGGGCGAGGAAACGGAACACCTGCCAGATCGGGAAGTTCCATGGCATCACCGCGAACACGCAGCCGATCGGCTCGTAACGCACGTAGCTGCGCTGGGCTTCGGTGTCGATCAGCTGCGGCTTGAGATAGTCGGCGGCGTGGTCGGCGTAGTACTCGCAGGCGGCAGCGCACTTGTCGACCTCGGCCAGCGCCTCGGCCTTGAGCTTGCCCATCTCATGGGTCATCGCCTGCTGCAGATCGTCGCGGCGCGCGCGCAGCTGCGCGGCGATCTGGCGCAGGATCGCGCCGCGTTCCTGCAGTGAACGCTCGGCCCAGCCGGGGAAGGCATCGGCGGCGGCCTGCAGGCGCTGCTCGATGTCGGCAGCGCCCATCAGTTCATGGCGGTAGGTCACCTGGCCGTTGGCCGGGTCGATGATCTCGACGGTCATGGGGGATCTCCATCTGGAAGACCCCCATTGTGCGCCGCTGTCCGTGAGCCGGGTGTTGCCGGCGCTGTCGACGGACCGTGTGCTCAGCCGTTGTCCTGCCGCGCCAGCTGCAGGTCGCGCTGGCGCCGTTTCTCGGCGCGGGCATTGATGTACCAGCCGATCACCGCAGCGATCGACACTGCCGACACCAGCAGCGTGGCCAATGCGTTGATCTTCGGGCTGATGCCCATGCGCACCGAGGCGAACACCTTCATCGGCAGCGTGGTCGAGCCCGGCGTGGCCACGAAGCTGGCCACGACCACGTCATCCAGCGACAGGGTGAAGGCCAGCAGCCAACCCGCCACCAGCGCCGGCGCGATGATCGGCAGGGTGATGCGGGTGAACACGGTCAACCGGCTGGCGCCCAGGTCCATCGCCGCTTCTTCCAGCGACAGGTCCATTTCCTGCAGGCGCGAGGACACCACCACGGTGACGAAGCAGAGGGTGAAGGTCACGTGCGCGATCCAGATGGTGGCCAGGCCACGCGCCGGGAAGCCGGGAATCGCGCCCATCGATGCCAGCAGCGCCATCAGCGAGAAGCCCAGGATCACGTCCGGCATTACCAGCGGCGCGGTGACCAGCGCCCCGAACAGTGGCTTGCCGCGGAAGCGCTTGAAACGGGTCATCACCATCGCCGCCAGCGTGCCCAGCACGGTGGCGGTACAGGCGGTCCAGAACGCCACCACCAGGCTGGTCCACATCGCCTCCATCAGCGCGCGGTCGGCGAACAGGTCACTGTAGGCGCGGGTGGAAAACCCGGCCCAGACCATCGCCAGCCGCGAGCTGTTGAACGAATAGAACATCAACAGCAGGATCGGCAGGTACAGGAAGGCGAAGCCCAGCAGCAGCACGCCCAGCCCCAGGCCCTTGGCGGTGCGCGGACTCATGCCTGCTTCCCTTCCAGCAGGCGCTGCTGGGAACGGTTGAAAAGCAGGATCGGCACCAGCAGCAACAGGATCATCGCCACCGCCATCGCCGAGGCGCCTGGCCAATTGCGGTTGTTGAAGAACTCGTTCCACAGCTGGCGGCCGACCATCAGTGTCTCCGAACCACCAAGCATTTCCGGGATCACGAATTCACCCACCGCCGGGATCATCACCAGCATGCAGCCGGCGATGATGCCCGCCTTCGACAACGGCAACGTGATGCGCAGGAACGCCTGCCACGGCTTGGCACCGAGGTCGTAGGCCGCTTCCAGCAGGCGGTGGTCATGCTTGACCAGGTTGGCGTACAGCGGCAGCACCATGAACGGCAGATAGCAGTAGACGATGCCGATGTAGGCGGCGGTCGGGGTGTCGATCAGCTGCAGTTTCGGCAGGCCCATCGACGTCATCAGCGTCTGCAGGCCGGTGAACTGCAGGAACTGGTCGAGCAGGCCATTGCGGTCCAGGATCGCCTTCCACGCATACACGCGGATCAGGAACGAGGTCCACGAAGGCAGCACCACCAGCATCATCGCCACGTTGCGAGCGGCGGGCGACAGGCGCGCGATGGCATAGGCCATCGGATAGCCGATCAGCAGGGTGAAGAAGGTGGAGATCGCCGCGATCCTGATCGAGCTCAGGAACGCCTGGGCATAGATCGAATCGCGGAACAGCGCCAGGTAGTTTTCCAGGTTCAGCTTCAGCGAGAAACCGCCGTCGGCGTACTGCAGCAGCCAGGTATACGGCGGCGAGCCGACCCGGCTGAGCGAGAAGCTGATCATCAGCACGATCAGGAACGGCACTGCGAAGAACAGCAGCAGCCACAGGTACGGAATGCCGATCACCGTGGCACGCAGCCCCGGCAGCCAGCGCTTCAGGCCGGCGACGCTCATGAGGTCAGCACCACGCCGTCGTTGTCGCGCCAGTGCACCCACACGCTGTCGCCCCAGGTCAGGCCATCGCTGGCCCAGCGCTGCGAATTGGCGAAATTGGCCAGCACCTTGGCGCCGCTGGGCAGGCGCACGTGGTAGACCGAATGGCTACCGAAATAGGCGATGTCCTCGATCACGCCCTGCGCTTTGTTGGTGTGCCCTTCCGGCTCGTCCTTGCCGATCATCACCTTCTCCGGGCGCAGCGCGAACGCGACCGGCTGCCCTTCGTAACAGGTGATGCCATGGGCGATGTAGATCGGTGCCGGGAACAGCGGCGAGCGCACGGTGACATACTCGGGCAGGTCCTCGTCGATCACCCCGTCGAACAGGTTGACCGAACCGATGAACTCGGCGACGAAGCGGTTGGCCGGCTGCTCGTAGACCTCGTCCGGCTTGCCGACCTGCTGGATCCAGCCAGCATCCATCACCGCGATGCGGGTGGCCATGGTCATCGCTTCTTCCTGGTCGTGGGTGACCATCACGCAGGTCACGCCCGACGATTCGATGATGCTGACCAGTTCCAGCTGCATCTGCGAGCGCAGCTTCTTGTCCAGCGCGCCCATCGGCTCGTCCAGCAGCAGCAGCTTCGGCCCCTTTGCCAGCGACCGCGCCAGCGCCACGCGCTGCTGCTGGCCGCCGGAGAGCTGGTGCGGCTTGCGCTTGCCCAGGTGGCCCATCTGCACCAGGTCGAGCATCTCGCCGACGCGCTTGCCGATCGCGTCCTTGCCCAAACCATCCTGCTTCAGGCCGAACGCAATGTTCTGTTCGACCGTCATGTGCGGGAACAGCGCATAGGACTGGAACATCATGTTGACCGGCCGCTGGTACGGCGGCAGCGCGTCCAGGCGCTGGCCATCGACGGTGATGCTGCCCTTGGTGGGCGTCTCGAAGCCGCCCAGGCAGCGCAGCAGGGTCGATTTGCCGCTGCCGGAGCCACCGAGCAGGGCAAAGATCTCGCCCTTGCGCACGTCCAGGTTGACGTCGTCGACGGCGACGAAACCGTCGAATTCCTTGCGCAAATCACGAATGGAGAGATAGCCGGGCGCACCGGTCGTGTCGACGACGGCGGCTACCGGCTGGGCTTCAACGGGCATGGGGGCTCCGGGAGCGGGCGGTGGACAGCGGCCACCATTCTAACGGCCGGGGGCTGCAGGGGATATGACGGAGGCAGGCGGAAGCGGCCGTTGGCCGGCCTCGGGGGCTAGAGCAGTGTCGGTTTTCCCCCGCCATGGTGGCCTGTCCGCCGGAAGGCCCGGGCTCTCCTCGACGCCCGGACGGCTGTCCCGGCCAGGCACCACGGGCGGCGGCCCGATCTGCAACATTTTTCAGAGCGTGATCCATTGAAAGCCCGGGACATTCCCCGCGCAATGCCCCGGATCTAGGCCTTGCATGGACCGACCCTGGTGATTTCCCCGGACAGCCCCTCCCCTTTCCCGCCCCGCTTGCCGAGTTCCCTGCCTGCGAGGCTGCCGCTGGTCATCATCGGCGCCGGCCAGGCCGGGTTGTCGCTCAGCGCACTCCTGCAGGAGGCCGGCGTCGAGCATCGCGTGCTGGAGGCCGAAACCGTGGGCTCCAGCTGGCGGCGGCGCTGGGATTCGTTCCAGACCAACACCGCCAACGCGACCATGGCCCTTCATGGCCATGCCTATGCCGGGGATGACCCGGAAGGGTTCATGGGGGCCCCGGAAGTGATCCGACGGCTGCGCGACTATGCCGACGAGCGCGCATTGCCGATCAGCGAGGGGTGCGTGGTCCATCGGGTCGGGCCCGAGTCCGGGGGTTATGCCATCGACAGCAGCCGGGGGCTGATCCATGCCCAGGCGGTGGTGGTCGCCACCGGTGAATACCGCCGGGCGCGGTTGCCCCGGGCCCCCTTCGCGCCCGCACCAGGCCTCACCGTGTTGCACTCCAGCGACTACCGAAGTCCCGGCCAGCTACCCGAGGGCGCGGTGCTGGTCATCGGCGGCGGCCAGTCCGGCGCGCAGATCGCCCAGGACCTGCGCGACGGTGGTCGCAGCGTGTACTGGTCACTGGCCCAGCGGCATTCGCACACCCGCCGGCTGCGCGGCAAGGACTCGATGACCTGGTGGGACATGGCCGGGCGCATCCACCAGCACGTGAGCGAATCGGCGGGAGTACTGGCGGGTGGGCCGGACGCGCTGCGCAAGGCCCGCACTGCGGAGTTCCCGCTGATATCCGGCAAGGGAAGCGCCGGCCTGGGCAGTTCGATCAGCCTGTTGGCGATGCACCGCGCAGGCATCAGGTTGCTGGGCCGGTTGCAGGAATTCAGCGGAAACACCGCCCGCTTCGCCGATGTCCGCCCGCAGCTGCACACCGCGATCGAGGCGACGCGGGCCGAATATGCCTATCTCGATTCGCTGGCCAGCGCGTACTACGCCACGCGGCCCGAACCGCGCACCGACGATGCCCGCTACATTCCCGAAGAGGTCTACCTGCACTGGGAGCCGGAACCGTCTCCGTGCGAACTGGATCTGCAGGCCGCAGGCATCCGCTCGGTGGTGCTGGCCACCGGTTTCGTCGCCGAATGGCCCTGGCTCGACGTGCAGGGCGTGCTGGATGCACACGGCTATCCGCTTGGCGACTTCGGTGTTTCCCCGCAGCCGGGGCTGTTCTTCATCGGCATGCACAACCTGCAGCGGATGAGTTCGTCGTTCCTGTGCAACGGCGGCCGCGACGCACGCGACCTGCTGCCGGCCATCCTGCAGCACCTTGGCCGAAGCGGGAGTACCGGCTTCGGCGCAGGTTAAGGGAGCCGCCGGGCAAGGCCCGACGGCGCCAGACCGGCTCAGCGGCCGGTCTTTACCTCGGTCCACAGCCGGGTGTAGAGCTTGTCGGTCTCCGGCGTGTTGATCGAGTAGGTGAACATCTTCTCGGCAACATCCGCCGGCGGATAGATGGTCGGGTCGGTGCGGATCGCCTCGTCCACCAGCGGCGTCGCGGTCGGGATCGGGTTGGCGTAGTGGATGAAGTTGGTGTTGGCCGCAGCGACCTTCGGTTCCAGCAGGTAGTTGATGAACCTGTACGCCGCTTCCGGATGCTTGGCGTCCTTTGGGATCGCCAGCATGTCGAACCACTGCGGGGCGCCTTCCTTCGGGATCGAATAAGCCACGTGCACGCCATTGCTGGCTTCCTCGGCGCGGTCGCGGGCCTGGATGATGTCACCCGACCAGCCGACCACCAGGCAGGTGCCGCCATTGGCCAGCGAACCCACGTACTGCGAGGAGTGGAAATTCTGCACGTACGGGCGGATCGACTTCAGCAGGTCGGCCGCCTTCTGCAGTTCGGCCGGGTCGCCGCTGTGCGGGTCCAGGCCCAGGTAATGCAGCGCGATCGGGATCATGTCGGCCGGCGTGTCCAGGATGGTCACGCCGCAGTCCTTCATCTTGCTGATGTTCTCCGGCTTGAACACCAGGTCCCAGCTGTTGGCGATGTCGGTGCTGCCACCGAAACGCTGCTTCAGCATGTCCACGTTGTAGCCGATGCCGGTGGTGCCGATCATGTACGGCACGCCGTACTGGTTGCCCGGATCCTGGGTGGCGATGCGCTTCATCACCGCCGGATCGAGGTTGGCCAGGTTCGGGATCTTGCTCTTGTCCAGCGGCAGGAACACGCCGGCCTGGATCTGGCGGCCGAAGAAGTTCAGCGTCGGCACCACCACGTCGTAGCCGCTGTTGCCGGCCAGCAGCTTGGTCTCGACCATCTCATCGCTGTCGAACACATCGTAGGTCACCTTGATCCCGCTCTCCTTCTCGAAGGTCGGAATGGTGTCCTCGGCGATGTAATCGCTGTAGTTGTAGACGTTCAGGACCTGGCTGTCCTGCGCGCCGCCGTTGCCACCGCCACAGGCGGCAAGCATGGCGGAGGCCAGGCCGAGCGTGAGGATACGCAGCTTCATCGGGTGCTCCAGAATGCGGGAAGGGGGGCCGGTGGTGCCGGCGACGGGTGCCAGCCTACCCCCCGGCGGCGGATTTTTCTATTCCGGATGCTCAGACGTTCAGCAGCAGGAACTCGCGCTCCCACGAGCTGATGACGCGGAAAAAGGTCTCGTATTCCTTGCGCTTGACCGAGATGTAGGCGCGGCAGAAACGCTCGCCCAGCAGGGCCTGGAGCTCGCTGCACTGCTCCAGCCCGTCCAGCGCCTCGCCCAGCGAGCGCGGCAGGTTGTAGCCCAGTTCCTTCGCGCTGCCGGTCACCGGCGCGTCCGGCGCCAGCCGCTCGCGGATGCCGAGCAGGCCGCAGGCCAGGGTCGCCGCCATTGCCAGGTACGGGTTGGCGTCGGAGCCGGCGAAACGGCTCTCCACGCGCATGTTTTCCGGCGTATCCAGCGGCACGCGCAGCCCGCAGGTACGGTTGTCGAAGCCCCAGTGCACATTGCTCGGCGAGACCTCGCCGAACACCAGGCGGCGGTAGGAGTTCACGTTCGGCGCGAAGAACGCCATCGCCTGCGGCGCGTACTTCTGCAGGCCACCCAGGTAATGGCCGAACACTGGGCTGAACGCGCCCTCGGCATCGGAATCACCGGCAAAAACGTTGCTGCCGTCACTCATCCGCACCAGGCTCTGGTGGATGTGCATGGCACTGCCCGGCTCGTTCTCCATCGGCTTGGCCAGGAAGGTGGCATACACGCCGTGGCGCATCGCCGCCTCGCGCATGGTGCGCTTGAACAGGAACACCTGGTCGGCCAGGTCCATCGCATCGGCATGGGTGAAGTTGACCTCCAGCTGCGCCGCACCGGATTCGTGGATCAGCGTGTCCACATCCAGCTTCATCGCATCGGCGTAGTCGTACATCAGGTCGAGGATCGGGTCGAATTCGTTGACCGCATCGATCGAGTACGACTGCCGCGCGGTTTCCGGGCGCCCGGAGCGGCCGGCCGGTGGCAACAGCGGGAAGTCCGGGTCGGTGTTCTTCTGCACCAGGAAGAACTCAAGCTCCGGCGCCACCACCGGGCGCAGGCCCAGCTCGGCGTAGGCCGCCAGCACGCGGCGCAGTACGTTGCGTGGCGCCAGCTCGTGCGGCTCACCGCTCTTGGTGTAGCAATCGTGGATGACCTGCGCGGTGGCGTCGGCCGCCCACGGCACCATGCGCACCGTGTCCGGATCGGGGCGCAGCATCATGTCCGAGTCGGACGGCGAGGTCAGCTCGTAGTAATCGTCAGGGAACTCGCCGGTGACGGTGGTGGCGAAGATGCCCTCAGGCAGGCGCGTGCCGTAGTCGTGCGAGAACTTGTCGGCGGGAATGATCTTGCCGCGCGCGTTGCCGGTGATGTCCGGCACCAGGCATTCCACCTCGGTGATGCGCCGCTCCTTCAGCCAGCGCAGCAGCGTGCTTTCCTGCGGTGCGGGGGGCGTGGCCGTCTTGCGCGGGCGCGTTCGGGAACTCATCGGGAATCCAGTCGGTTCTGTTGGTGCTGCCGGCAAGCCTGGCCGAACGCACGGAAAATAGCGTGATAGAACGGCGCCTGCATGACACGCCACTCCGGGTGCCACTGTACGCCGAGCACGAAACGATGGTGCAGGCTGCGTGCCGCTTCTACCAGCCCATCGTCGGCCACGGCCTCGACCTGCAGGCCCTGCGCGAGGCGGGCAATGCCCTGCCCGTGCACCGAATTGACCTGCGCCCGGTCGCTGCCGTGCCACTGCGCCAGCCAGCCATCGGCAACCAGGGTAACCGCGTGGGCCGGTCCGTACTGCACCTCCACCGGCGCCTGCGGGTCTTCGCGATGGTCAGCCAGGCCAGGCACCGCGTGTACCTGCGGATGCAGGCTGCCACCCAGCGCGACGTTCAGTTCCTGGAAGCCGCGGCAGATCGCCAGTACCGGAAGATCCTGCGCCAAAGCCTCACGCAGCAACGCGAACGCATTGGCATCACGGGCCGGGTCATGCAGATTGCCCGGCCAGCTGCGACCGCCCTCGTAGTGCTGCGGTTCGATGTTGCTGACCGCGCCGGTCAACAGCAGGCCATCAAGCCCCTGCAGCCAGTCGCCAACCGGCAAAGGAGGCTGCAGGCTCGGCAGTACCACCGGGGTCACTTCGGCGGCCTCGGCCAGCGCGTGCACGTACTTCTCGCCGGCCGCCGCGAAGCGGTGATGGCCGAGCACGGTACTGTCGGTGGGCAGGCCCACCCAGGGCAGGCGGCGCATGGAAAAACTCCTTGACGTGCCGACACGTTACCCGTCGCCCGGCGAAGGCGGCAAGTCGTCGCCGTCACACCATGGCTGTCACGCATCGGCGAAACTACGCGGGTGAATGCTGATCGTCCTCCCCCGCTCCCCCCTCCCGCACTGCGCCCGCGAGGCCTGCGGTGAGCGCCGCCTTCCCGCCCAGCTGGTACGCCGCCAGCCTGCCCGAACCGCCCGCACTGCCCTCGTTGCGGGGGGATGTGCAGGCCGATGTCGCGGTGCTGGGCGCCGGCTATACCGGCCTGACCGCAGCCCTGGAACTGGCTACGCGCGGCCAGCGCGTGGTGGTGCTGGACGCGCAGCGGATCGGCTGGGGCGCGTCCGGTCGCAACGGTGGCCAGGCGCTGGTCGGCTATGGCTGCGAGGTGGACGAACTGGAGCGTCAGCTCGGTCGTGATGATGCGCGCCACCTGTTCGACTGGTCACGCGACGCGGTGCAGGCGATGCGCGCACGCATCGATCGGCACGGCATTGACTGTCATTGGGTGGAAGGCCACGCCAGCGTCGCCATCCGCGAACGCCATGAGCGCGACCTGCAGGCCAACTGCGAGCATCTGCAACGCCACTACGACTACCCCATGCAGTGGTGGGACCGTGATGCCCTGCGCGCACAGCTGGACAGCCCACGCTACCGCGCCGCGATGTTCGATCCGCTCAGCGCGCATCTGCAGCCCCTGGCCTATGCCCGCGGACTGGCCGATGCGGCGCGTGCGGCCGGCGCGGTGATCCATGAGAACTCCGCAGTGACCCGCGTGCAGCGCGGACCGCAGCCCACCCTGCATACCACGCAGGGAAGCGTGCGCGCTGCGCATCTGGTGGTGGCCGGCAACGCCTGGTTGCAGGGCCTGCTGCCCGAGCTGGAACGGCGGATCATGCCGGTCGGCACCTATATCGGCGCCAGCGCACCACTGGGTGCCGAACGCGCCCGCGCCCTGATCGGCAACAACATGGCCGTGGCCGACACCGCCTGGGCACTGGATTACTTCCGTCTCAGCCACGACCATCGCCTGCTGTTTGGTGGCCGTGCCAGCTATTCAGCACTGCCCCCACCCGGCCTGCGCGGGGTGATGCAGCGGCGCATGCACCAGGTGTTCCCGCAGCTGGCCGACGTGCCACTGGAGCAGGTCTGGGGCGGTTATGTGGACATTACCCGCAACCGCGCCCCGCATTGGGGCCGGCTGGACGGCAATCTGTACTTCGCGCAGGGGTTCTCCGGCCATGGGGTGGCCGCCGCCGGGCTGGCCGGTGAGGTGATCGCCGCCGCCATTGCAGGCCAGCGTGAGCGCCTGGACGTGTTCCAGCGCCTGCGGCATGCCCCCTTCCCTGGCGGCCGGCTGCTGCGCACGCCGCTGCTGGTAGCGGCGATGTCGTGGTACAAGCTGCGGGATGCGTTGTGGTGAGCTGATCAGGGATCACACCAAGTCAGCTCCCTCGGAAACTGTGAAACCCGTCGCCACGGGAAATCATGTGATGATTTTCTCACTTGCCCGGCGCTGCGCTGAGGTGATTGCATAATCGAACGCGTGTCGATACCGTCGGTAAGGACCGGGTCCCGCGGCGAATGGATGCTGACAGGGAACGTACTGTGAAGGGGTAGTGCGATTGAACTGGTGGAATGAAGGCCTGCAGCTGAAGTTGCGCATCCATCCGGCAGGACTTGCCCTGGCTGTGCTGTATGCCATTGCCTGTTGGGCCACCCGCCAGTTGTCCCTTGATCAGTTCTATCTGCCCGCTGGTGTACGCGTGGCTGCGGTACTACTCTGTCCTCCTCGGCTTTGGCCCTATCTCCTGCTGGGCGAGTACGCCTATTTCGCACAGATGCGAGTGCCGATGATCGAACGGTACGGGCTGACATGGGTCATTCTCGGCTCGGTCTTCCAGATGCCGGTTGTAATGACGATCGTCTATCTCCATCGCAATGTAATCTCGGCAGTAAAGAACGCTTGGCTCATCTCGATTGCTGCCTTCGCTGCAGTTTCCGTCACACTGATCAACCTGCTTCTGGCGAACTCCCTCTGGCCAACACCTCCCGCTTTTCCGCTGCTGACCGGAATCGTCCGCCTGGTAGTAGGTGACTTCATCGGCATACTCACGTTTGCGCCGCTTGTGCTGCTGTGGTCGCGAGGCAAGGCTGAAGTGCAGGTCCGAAAACGGGATATCGCACAGATGGCAGGAGCACTTGCGCTGATGGTCGTGTTCGGCCTTTGGGCTGCGGACGTACCTGCTGATGCAGTGACGACAAAAGTATCCCTGCAACTCCTCATGGCGCTTCCCGCCGTTCTTCTCACATGCGTGTATGGGTGGCGGGGCGCCGCCATCGGCGTACCGACCCTGAACATGATTATCGGTCTGACAACACCCTCGTCTCACCCTGAGTCATTCGATCCTGCATCGTTCGCAACCCAGCAGATCATGGCCGTCACGGGCGCAGCACTGCTCATACTGGGCTCCCGAATCACTCACTACTATCACCGTTATCGACTGCGGGAGGTCGGCGAGAAAAATGCCATCAGACTTGCTCGGAGCTCCCATGTCGCCAGTGAGCTGGATCTCCGCGAACGCGCGTTGCATCTGCGGAAGCTTGGGGATGGCATAGATCATGCGCTTGACGAGGTGATCAACTGGCTTACTGCACAAGGCCATCATGCGATTGCGGAGAGCCTTGTACATGTGGCGTCGATTCATTCGCGCCAGTTCCGCGAGCAGACAAGCATGATTTATCCGACCACCCTGGAGCAGCTCGGCCTTTATGTTGCCCTACGAGCAGGTGGCGTTCGCGAAGCATGGGAAAAAACGGCCCGCGTAGCCAATCCGTCGTTGCTTGGCGACCCCTGTCAACTCAGTGTCGGACTGCAGCTTGCTGCCTACCGCACTGTGATAGATGCGGTGTCACTGCTGATCCAGGGTGAAACGGGACAGATCCACGTGCGGGCGCGTTGCGGACGGATGGGTTCGCATCGTGGAATCCTGATAGCGGTGTCAATGCTGGATCAACATCAACGCCTTTCGGACACGACCGTCGCCGCCGCGATGGAAAGACTGGCCGGCAGGACGCTTGCCTACGGCGGCACACTGAAATGCAACCGAAATCGCATCGTGCTGGCAATGAAGGAAACGGGTACAGCCGCTCCTCTGGATGCTTTTTCATCAGATGCCCGGAACAGCCTTTCGGGACTCGAAGCGGGTCCCTCACGCGCTCAGGCTTGAACGACAAGGTCTACTGACTTCTGTTTCGATAGCGGGCATCCCCCCCCCCTGAGCGTGACCGCAGAAACGTGCAAGCGGTTTTGATCGCTCGCACGCCTCAAGCCCTCCGGTCCGGGCGCTACGGTGTTTCGACAGACCAGATTTCGCCATCCGCGGTGGCATACCGCACCAGTACCACGTCCTGCGCACGATACACCTCGGAACGCTTTGCACCGGATGGGACAGTGAGTCGCTGACCGGGAAGCGAAACAAGTGCTGCGGACTTGCCGGCAGGCAATGCAAAGTACGCACCCGCGGCATTGCCGATGATCAGTTTCACCTGACCGGTCAGATCGTTGACCTGCAGGTAGACCATGCCATCGCGTTGGAAGGCATACACCTGCCAAGCGGGATCGGCGCTGATGTCTGCGGCAGCAGGGTTGGTCTCACCAAGGCCTGCCTTCGAAACTGCGGCACTTGCCAAGGGACTGCCGTGGTAGTCACCGCCCCCTTTATCACCCGCGAATACCGGAGCTGCGGCGAACAATGTTGCCCCGGCTACAACACCAACAAATATGGATCGCACAATGACCTCCTGGTCGGGATAAGAGCAGACAACCTCAAAACGATAGTAGCGTCTTCCCGCCACAACAAAGTGATTGACGGATAATCCGGACGATTTAGTTCCATTCGCCCCCTCCTGCACACCATGCCCGCACCATGTCATCTGCAGAAGAAGGAGGATGCTGATTGCGCCTGCGACGATCTAGTGGATAGTTTCCAGTAGCGGGCCAGCGGTAGCTGAGCGCGAGCAAAGGAGGCTTGTTTTTGGACCGATTCAAGAAGGCAATTGAACTGAGCTTCCGGATCCGGCCGGTCGGGATCACACTCGCGGCCGCCTATGCCTTGAGCTGCCTCGCCTCGCGCCAATTCTCGCTTGATCAGTTCTTCCTGCCCGCAGGCATCCGGGCAGCAGCACTGCTGATCGTCCCGTCCCGCTTGTGGCCCTACCTTTTGCTGGGGGAGTACGCATACTTCGCAACACTGCGCATCCCCATGATCGACAGCTATGGCTTGGCCTGGGTCATTCTGGCCTCGACGCTTCTGATGCCGATGGCGATGCTGGTAGTCCACCTTCACCTCAGGAGAATGCCGTCCGACGCAGCCACCGGCCTCTGGCTGCTGTCGTTGTCGATCTGCACGGCACTGTTCGTCCCGGCTCTCAACCTGAGCATTTCATATGTCCTCTGGTCGAATCCTCCGCCGAGCAACCTGCTGGACGCGGTCGACCGAACGATCTTTGGTCACTTCGCGGCCATCATTACCCTGCTCCCACTGGCCTTCCTTTGGGCGCAGCGGCACGTGGATCCCAGTTGGAGCACTCGCTTTGTCGCGCTTACAGCTGCGGCGATCCTGGCGATGCTGATACTGGGGCTAGGCATGCAACTGACGGACAGCAGCGCCCATACCACCAGCACACATCTTGTCCTTCTGTCGGCCCTGCCTGCCATCGCCCTGACCTTCATGCATGGCTGGCGCGGCGCTGCCATCGCAATTCCGCTGTTGAATCTCCCACTCCACGGCGCTACGCCCAGCACCGGCCTGCCCTCCTCTTTCGACCTCGGTACGTTCGCCACCCAACAGAACATGGCTGTGATCAGCGTCGCGTTGCTCGCGCTCGGATCCAGCATCAGCTATCACCATCAACGCGCGCGGGCCCGTTGGCAGGCTGAAAGGAACGCCCTGCGCCTGGCACGAAGCTCCCACCAGACCAGCGAGCGCGAGCTGCGTGAACGGGCCGCCCATCTGAAGCATCTGGGCGAGAGCATGGACAGTTCGCTCAGCGAGATGGTCAGCTGGCTGAAGGCTCAGGGCCATCATGCCGTGGCGAACAGCCTGCAACACGCGTCATCCGTGCACTCACGCCTGTTCCGCGAGCAGGCCAGCATGGTCTACCCCACCGGACTGGAGCAGGTCGGGTTGTACATCGCCCTGCACGCAGGCGGCGCATGCGAGATCTGGAACAACACGCATCGCGTCATTCCGCCCAGGCTGGCGGGGAACCCCTGCCTGCTGTCCGTGGATCTGCAACTGGCCATCTACCGCTCCTTGATCGAGGCGGTGTCACTGCTGCTGGAGCTGGAGACCGGGCAGGTCTGCGTGCGTGCCCGAAGTGGCCGGGCGGGCGGACGTCGCGGCGTCGTTGCTGTCGTGAGCCTGCTCGACCGTGGTTGCACGCTGTCGGCACCCACCACCGACCAGGCCGTCGAGCGCCTGGCCGGTCGAATGCTTGCCTACGGCGGTACAGTTCACTGCCGGGGCAACCGGCTGCGACTGGTCCTGCATGAATCGATCACCCACGCGGCGCCCGCGGCGGCCTGACACGGAATCTGGCGCGGCGCGCAACGTTCGCCGCTAAAGTTACACCCGAAACCGCCGCTATCCGTGCCGAGCCCTCCTTCGTGAGCCACCGCATCATGCCCGTCCTGCCGCAGGCCGCCGTCGATGGCGACCTGGCCGATCCCCTGCCACAGCGGATCCTGCTGGTCGAAAATTCCCGTGCGTTCACCGGCATGCTGCGCGAAGCCATCGAACAGCGTCTGGAACTGCCGGTGGTGATCGCTTCCACCCTCGCCGAGGCCGATCGCCTGCTCGGCGAAGGTGGCGGCTGGTTCCTGGTGCTGACCGGGCTGGTGCTGGCCGACGGCGACCGTGATGCGGTGGTCGAGTTCTTCCTGAAGCGCGACCTGCCAACGGTGGTGGTCAGCGGCGTGTACGACGAGGACCTGCGCAAGCGCGTGCTGCAGCAGCAGATCATCGATTACGTGCTGAAGAACACCCCCGGCAGCATCGATTACCTGGTGTGGCTGGTGCAGCGGCTGGAACGCAACCGCCGCATCGCCGCGCTGGTGGTGGACGATTCGCCGTCTGCGCGTGGCTACGCTGCGGCCCTGCTGCGCATGTACGGCCATGAGGTGCATGAAGCCGCCGACGGCAACGAGGGCCTGGCTGCCATCGAGGCGCATCCGGCAATCCGCCTGGCGGTGGTCGATCAGGAAATGCCCGGCATGCAGGGCGTGGAGTTCACCCGCCGCCTGCGTACCCTGCGCTCGCGCGACAAGGTGGCGGTGATCGGCATCTCCGGCAATACCGATGCCTCGCTGATCCCACGCTTCCTTAAGAACGGTGCGAACGACTTCCTGCGCAAGCCGTTCTCGCGCGAGGAGTTTTTCTGCCGCGTCTCGCAGAACGTGGACCAGCTGGAGCTGATCGGCACTCTGCAGGATCTGGCCACCCGCGACTTCCTCACCGGGCTGCCCAACCGACGCTTCTTCCTGGAACAGAGCCAGCGCCAGCTGCCACAGCTGCAGCTGCATGGCCAGTGCGTGGCGGTGGCGATGATCGACATCGACCACTTCAAGCACATCAACGACACCCACGGCCACGAGGCCGGCGATGATGCGCTGCGCTCGGTGGCCGGCGCGGTGGCCGCACATGCACGCAGCCAGGACCTGATCGCACGCTTCGGTGGCGAGGAGTTCTGCCTGCTGGTGCCGGACATGGAACAGGACGAGGCGCTGCTGTACTTCGAGGAACTGCGCCAGCGCATCGCTGCGCTGGAAGTGGACATCGGCAGCGCTACCCTGCGCATGACCGTGAGCATCGGCCTGTGCTGCCTGCGTCCGCAGCGCGATGCGCTGCACCGGCTGATCTCCGAGGCCGACCGCCAGCTGTACCTGGCCAAGGCCGGTGGCCGCAACCGGGTCAGCTGCACCACGGTGGCCAGCCCGCTGCGCCCCCGCGAGCCTGCTCTGCCCTGACCGGCCCGCCTTGATCCAGATCAACGCCGCACCCGCGCGGCAGTTCTACAGTCGGCCCCGACATACGCATGAAGGGGAGCCGGGGGATGGCACTACTGGTCTGGCAGGACGATCTGAACATCGGCATCGATGTGATCGACCAACAACACCGCCGCATCATCGAGATGCTCAACCACCTGCACGTGGCCCAAGCCAGCATGCAGCGTGCCGCGGTGGGTGAAGTGATCGACGAAGTGGTGGACTACACCATGTCGCACTTCGCGTTCGAGGAAGAGCTGATGGAAGAAGCGGGCTATCCGTTCTGTGCCGCGCACAAGCGCGTGCACGAGGTCTTCATCAAGCGCGTCTCGGAATACCGCATGCGCTTCCAGGCCGGCGAGGACATCAGCGATGAGCTGCGCACCATGCTCTCGCGCTGGCTGTTCAACCACATCCGCGGCGATGACCAGGCCTATGCCGAACAGGTCAAGGCGCACCTGAACCACTTTGCCCGCGAACACCAGGGTGGCGGCTGGCTGGGGCGCACGCTCAAGCGCTTCTTTGGTTGAGCCGCAGGGCGCGCCGGTGCAGTGCTACCAGCGCGCACAGGGTAGCTGCCGCAGTCAGGCACAGGTAGTAGCCGACCGCGACCAGGCCGAAGCGTTCCGCCAGCCAGGTGGCCAGGTACGGCGCCGGCGCCGCACCCAGAATGCCGGCCAGGTTGAATGACAGCGAGGCGCCTGTGTAGCGCACTTCCACCGGGTAGATTTCGGCCAGGAAGGTGCCACAGGGGCCGTAGGTCAGCCCCATCAGGAACAATCCCAGGCACAGGAACGCAGTGACCAGCCATGGGCTGTGCGGCTGGAACAACGGCGCGAACAGCACGCCGAAGCCGACGATCAGTACGCTGGCGACGATCATCGTTCGCCGCGTGCCCCAACGGTCGCCATAGCGCGCCGACAGCGGAATACCCAGCGCGAAGAACAGCATGCCGGCCATCTGCATCAGCAGGAACTGCTCGCGACTGTAGCCCAGCACCGCAGTTCCGTGGCCCAGGCTGAACACCGTCATCAGGTAGAACAGCACGAAGGTGGCGAAGGCACCGAGGGTGCCCAGCAGCATCGGCACCGGATGGTCACGCAGCACCGTCCACATCGGCAGCCGCACCGGCGCCTTGCGCTCCAGCGCCTTCTTGAAATCGGGCGTCTCGTGGATGTTCAGGCGCACCCACAGGCCAAGGCCGACCAGCAGCGCGCTGGCCACGAACGGAATGCGCCAGCCCCACTGCAGGAAGTCACCCTGGCTCAGGCAACGGCCCAACACCAGGAAGATGCCGGCCGACAACAGGAAGCCGAGTGGCGCGCCCAGCTGCGGGAACATGCCGTACCAGGCGCGCTTGCCCGGCGGAGCGTTCTCAGTGGCCAGCAGCACCGCCCCGCCCCACTCGCCACCCAGCCCCAGGCCCTGGCCGAAGCGGCACAGCGCCAGCAACGCGGGGGCCCACAGGCCAATCTGTGCATGGGTGGGCAACAGGCCGATCAGCACCGTGGACAGGCCCATGGTCAGCAGCGCGGCCACCAGCGTGGCCTTGCGGCCGATACGGTCACCGAAGTGGCCGAACACTGCCGAGCCCACCGGGCGCGCGATGAACGCGACCGCGAACGTTGCCAGTGACTGCAGCAGCGCCGCCTGCTCGCTGCTGTCCGGGAAGAACAGGTGCGGGAACACCAGCACGGCGGCCGTGGCGTAGATGTAGAAATCGAAGAATTCGATGGTGGTGCCGATCAGGCTGGCCAGCAGGACACGACGGGGGGAATTCACGGACGGCGCGGCAGCGGTGATCGTCGACATCGGCAACACGGGTAACGGCGGATCGCCCGATTCTGCCACGGGCCGATGGCCGCACGGGGCGATGGTTTCAGCCGACACCGATGCCAACGGAATTTTTCGGGCCACCCGCTAGGCTGCGCCACCGGTCCCTGCATGGACGCTTTGCCGATGACTGCAGTCGCGCTGTCGTGGTCCGATTCGCCGAAGCTGCCGCGGATGGCGGCGTGGCTGGTGGTACTGCTGGTGCATGGCGGGCTTGCTCTGTGGCTGCTGGACAGCGGCCGGATCGAACTGCGCAGCGACGACGGCCCACGGATCTTGCTGCGTTGGCTGCCACCGGAACTGCCGACGCCGGTAGCCAAGCAGCCCACCTTGCCCTCCGCACAGATGACGCGTCCGGCCGCATCGGTGATGCCCGCCCTGCCCCGGTTGCGCAGGCAGACAGCGCCCAGCCTGCCGCGGAAAACGCGGCTGCGGTGGCGCCACTGATCCTGAGTCTGCCTGCGGGCAGCATCGACGGTGGTGACGGCATCAGCGCTGCGGGTGTCGCTCCGCGTCTTATTGGTCGCCGCGAGATACACCCGGCATTCGCGGCGCGCCGCAACTACTTCCCGATCCGTCGGCAGATGACCCCCGAGCAGATCGTGCATGGCGTCGCGCAACTGCTGGGTTTGTGGCCACCGGGCTACATCGTCGACCCGTGCGAGCTGGGCAAGCAGGACATGGACTATTTCCAGAACGCCGTCGAAGAAGCCGACCGCGACATGCTGCGTGCGGCGGTGCTGCAGGTGAGCGCGCGTTGCCGGTAGTCGCATTACTGTGGCGTCGAGCTTGCTCGACGGCTTTTCGCATTTTGTAGAGCCGAGCCATGCTCGGCTGCATTTCGCGAAGAGCAGTCGAGCATGGCTCGACTCTACAAAGAGCAAACAGCAGCCGAGCGTGGGCTCGGCTCTACGAAAAGCGCTCGGCGGGCGCGTCGTTACAACTGGATCCAGGTGGCCTTGATCTCGCTGTACTTGTCGAATGCATGCAGCGATTTGTCCCGGCCGTTGCCGGACTGCTTGTAGCCACCGAACGGGGCGGTCATGTCACCACCGTCCCAGCCGTTCACCCAGACGCTGCCGGCGCGCAGCTGGCGTGCGACACGATGGGCGCGGCCCAGGTCACGCGTCCACAGGCCCGCCGCCAATCCATAGCGGCTGTCATTGGCCACGCGCAGCGCTTCGGCCTCGTCGTCGAAACCAAGCACGGCCAGCACTGGCCCGAACACTTCCTCGCGTGCCAACGCGTGGTCCGGACGCACCTGGTCGAACACCGTGGGCTGCACGTAGCAGCCGCCGGACTCCACCTCGGCCCTATGGCCCCCCATCAGCAGACGAGCGCCCTCGCCTTCGGCACGGGCGATATCGGCCAGCACCTTGTCCACGTGCGCGGCGTCGACCAGCGCACCCATCGGTGCATCGGCCTCCAGTGGATGGCGGGGCTGCATGTGCTGGCCATAGGCAATCACCTGGTGCACGAAGTCCTCACGGATCGAGCGCTGCACCAGCAGCCGCGAGCCGGCGGTGCAGACTTCGCCCTGGTTGAAGAAGATGCCCTGCGCCACGGCCTTGGCCGCTGCGTCCAGGTCCGGCGCGTCGGCGAACACCAGGTGGGGGCTCTTGCCACCGCATTCCAGCCAGACCCGCTTGAGGTTGGACCGCCCTGAACACTGCAGCAGCTTCGCGCCGGTGGCGGTGGAACCGGTGAAGGCCAGCACGTCCACATCCATGTGCAGCGCCAGCGGTTCGCCGACGCGCGCGCCATGGCCCGGCAGCACGTTCAGTACGCCCTCCGGCAGGCCCGCCTCGGCGGCCAGCGCCGCCAACCGCAGCGCACTCAGCGGTGACCGCTCAGAAGGCTTGAGCACCACCGAGTTGCCCATGGCCAATGCAGGCGCGATCTTCCAGCACGCCATCAGCAGCGGGAAGTTCCACGGCACGATGGCCGCCACCACGCCAGCGGCCTCGCGCGTGACCAGGCCAAGTTCGTGCGCGCCGGTGGGCGCGACCTCGCCGTACAGTTTGTCCACCGCTTCGGCAGTCCAGCTCAGGCAGCGCACCACGCCGGGCAGGTCGATGCGGCGTGCGTCGCGCACCGGCTTGCCCATGTCCAGGGTTTCCAGCAGGGCCAGTTCGTCGGAGTGTTTTTCCACCAGCGCCGCCAAGGCCAGCAGCACGCGCTTGCGGTGGGCCGGGCTGGCCTGTGACCAGTGACCCGCCTCGAACGCACGTCGTGCGGCCAGCACCGCGCGCTCCACGTCCTGCGCGTCGCAGTCGGCAACCGCTGCCAGCACGCGGCCATCGATCGGACTGATGCAGTCAAAGCGCGCACCGCTGGAAGCATCGACGTAGCGGCCATCGATGAATGCCTGGTTCGCCATCGACAGCTGCTGGGACAGCGCCTGCCAGTGGCTGCGGTCGGGGAAGTCGGCCATGTCGGGCTCCTCGCAAGAGTTTCCCCGGTTATACCGGCGTGGCCGCGACTCCACTGTGACGCGGCTGCGCTACATTCACCCCATCGGACCCCGATGGAGCTGGCATGAAACGTTCCGCGAGCGACCTGCACGACTTGGCCACCCAACGCCCGGAATCCCTGGACGCGTACTGGATGCCGTTCACCTCCAACCGCCAGTACAAGGCGGCGCCGCGTGTGCTGGTGCGTGCCGAGGGCATGCACTACGAGGATGTCGACGGCCGCCAGATCCTCGACGGTACCGCCGGCCTGTGGTGCTGCAACGCCGGCCACGCGCGGCCGCGCATCGTCGAGGCCATCGTCGAGCAGGCGCGCACGCTCGACTACTCCCCTGCCTTCCAGATGGGCTCGCCGCCGGCATTCGCGCTGGCGCAGCGGCTGGCCGCATTGGCACCAACGCCCCTGAACCATGTGTTCTTCACAAGCTCCGGCTCGGAGGCGGTGGATACCGCGATGAAGATCGTGCTGGCCTACCACCGCCAGCGCGGCGAGGGCCAGCGCACGCGCTTCATCAGCCGCGAGAAGGCCTACCACGGCGTCGGCTTCGGCGGCATGGCACTAGGCGGCTTGCCCGACAACCGCAGGGCGTTCGGCCTGCAGCTGGGCGGCGTGGACTACCTGCGCCACACCCTGGACCTGCAGCGCAATGCATTCAGCAGGGGCCTGCCGCGCCAGGGCGCTGAACTGGCCGACGACCTGGAGCGGCTGATCGCGCTGCATGACGCCTCGACCATCGCGGCGGTCTTCGTCGAGCCCATCGCTGGGTCCGCCGGGGTCATCCTGCCGGCGCCGGGCTACCTGCAGCGCCTGCGCGAGCTGTGCGATCACCACGGCATCCTGCTGGTGTTCGATGAGGTCATCACCGGCTTCGGCAGGGTCGGCATGCCCTTCGCCGCACAGCGCTTCGGGGTCACCCCCGACCTGCTGACCTTCGCCAAGGCGGTCAGCAACGGCGCGGTGCCGCTGGGCGGCGTGCTGGCCAGCGATGCGGTGCACGCTACGCTGATGCAGGCGCCACCGCAGGCCATCGAGCTGTTCCACGGCTATACCTACTCTGGTCACCCGCTGGCCTGTGCGGCCGCGCTGGCCACTCTGGAGGTCTACGCCGAGGAGCGCCTGTTCGAGCGGGCCATCGAACTGGGCGAATGCTGGCAGGAACGGCTGCATGCGCTGCAGGGCCTGCCCAACGTGATCGACATCCGCAACTTCGGGCTGGTCGGCGCGGTCGAGCTGGCGCCTCGCCGCGATGCGCCGGGCAGCCGGGGCTACGAGGTCTATCGGCGCTGCTTCCACGACGGCGGGCTGCTGGTGCGCTGTACCGGTGACATCATCGCGCTGTCGCCCCCGCTGATCGTGGACAAGGCGCAGATCGACCAGATCACCGGCACGCTGGGCGAGATGATCCGGGCCACCGCCTGAGCCCTGGCCGGCGGCGGCGAGCGGGTACAATGGGCGGTTCCGCTCCTGCTCGCTGCCGTGCCCATGGATATCGTCGTCAAAGAAGAACTCAAGGCCTATATCGACCCGCTGACTGCGGACGAACATGACGCGCTGGAGCGCAGCATCCTGGCCGAGGGCTGTCGTGACGCGCTGGTGCTGTGGGGCAACGTACTGGTCGACGGCCACAACCGCTTCGGCATCTGCCAGAAGCATGGCCTGCCCTTCAACACCGTACAGAACACCCGCTTCCAGAGCATGGAAGACGTGCACCTGTGGATGATCGAGCAGCACCTGGGCCGTCGCAGCGTGTCCGACTTCCAGCGCGGCGTGCTGGCGCTGCGCAAGCGCGACATCCTGGCCGCCCGCAAGCAGGTCGAGCAGGCCCAGCTGCAGCGCGAGAGCGACGGCACCGCGGACATCACCGACGAAGGCGGCGAAGACAGCCCGCCGTGGGAGCCGGCCCCGAAGCTCAGCCGTGCTGAGCTGGCCCGCGAAGCCAAGCTGAGCACCAGCCAGGTCGGCATGATCGAGCGCATCCATGCCCAGGCTGCACCCGAAGTGGTGGAGGCGGTGAAGGCCGGCGTGATCTCGATCAGCGCCGCTGCGGCCGTGGCCGACCTGCCCGAAGAGGAGCAGCGCGCTGCCGCCGCCGGTGGCAAGGACGAGCTGAAGCAGGCCGCCAAGCGCGTGCGCGAGTCCAAGCGCAAGCCGCGCGCGCCGAAGCCGGAAGCAGCCGAGATGGATTTCGAGGAGGCAAATGAGGACGAGATCGCCAGCCGCGACGCCGAAGTGCTGTTGGCGCTGGAACAGCTGGGCGAGGATGCCCCGGCCCTGCGCCGCCGCGTGGTCGCGTTGACCCGCGAGAACGACACCCTGCGCGCGCAGCTGGCCGCGCTGCGCAAGCAGCTGGAAGCGCTTTAAAAAACGCGAACCTCTCATGTAGAGCCGAGATCCTATGTTCGGCTGCGGTCTGCCGCGCGCAAGGCAGCCGAGCATGGGCTCGGCTCTACAGGCAGGCATCACCGGGCTGCGGTTAGACTCGTGCAATGACGCCTGCCCACGATCCGCGCCGCGCCCAGCTGCGGCGCCTGAAAGCCCTCGCACTGGGCCTGCTGCTGTTGATGCTGGCCGGATTCGCGATCAGCCACTGGCAGGGCGAGCGCGGCATCTGGGCCTGGGTCTCGGCCTTCTGCGAAGCAGCGGCCGTGGGCGCGCTGGCCGACTGGTTCGCTGTGGTCGCGCTGTTCCGGCGGCCGATGGGCCTGCCGATCCCGCACACCGCGATCATCCCGCGCAGCAAGGAACGCATCGGCGACAGCCTTGCGCTGTTCGTGCGCGACCAGTTCCTGGAGCCGGGGGTGCTGCTGGCCAAGCTGCAGGTATTCGATCCGGCCAGCCGCCTCGGCAGCTGGCTGGCCGACCCGGCGCGCTCGCGGATGCTGGCCGACATGGCCCGCGGCTGGGCGCTGCAGGCACTGGATTTCTTCGACGAAACCGCCGTACGCCGCCAGCTGCACGCCTTTGTGGTGCAGCAGCTGCGGCAGTGGAATGCCGCCGCCACCGCCGGTGAGCTGCTGGCCCTGCTGACCGCCGATGGGCGCCACCAGCGCGTGCTGGACGAGGGCCTGCAGCGCCTGGGGCGCTGGCTGGAGCAACCGGAAGTGAAGGAGCGCGCCTCGCAGCTGATCGTGCGTTACATCCAGCGCGAATGGCCGACGCTGTCGAGCACGGTGAACTGGGTCAAGCCGATCGACGAGATCGGCGACAGCCTGGCCGAACGCCTGGCCCGCGCGGTGCTGGAAGAGCTGCAGCAGGTGCTGGCCGAGCCGCAGCATCCGCTGCGCCAGGACTACGAGACCTGGTTGCAGAACTACGTGCAGCGCCTGCGCGAGGATCCGGCGCTGGCCGAGCGCATCGAGCAGCTCAAGGACGAAATGATCGACCACCCGGCCCTGCAGGAGTACGTGCAGGGGCTGTGGGCGCGCATCCACGCCAGCCTGCGGGCGGACCTGCAGCGCGAGGATTCGGCGCTGGTCGGCCACCTGCAGCGCAGCCTGGGTTCGCTCGGTGCCAGCCTGCAGGCCGACCCGGCGCTGCGCGAGGCACTGAACCAGCATCTGATGGAAGGTGCGCAGCGCCTGACCGGGCGCCTGCGCGAGGGCGTCACCACGCATATCGCGCAGACCGTGAAGGGCTGGGACGAGCGGCACCTGGTCGAACAGCTGGAACTGAGCGTGGGCCGTGACCTGCAGTTCATCCGCTTCAACGGCACCCTGGTCGGCGGGCTGATCGGCCTGCTGCTGCACGCTGCGACGGTCCTTTTCCACTTCTGAAGCCTCCCTGCACGGGAGCGGGTGCCGTCACGCTTGATTAACGAAATGCGAATGCCTATCATTTGCCAATCGGTTGTACGCTTAGCCAAGCGGGGCACGGAAGCACGCACCCACCCGCCCCTTCGCCCGTGTACATCCCCCGACTACCGGGTCGCCCGCACTGCGCGGGTGGCGCACCGTCGATGGGACTCGCTGGGCGACGTGCGCGGAGCGCGCGGTTGCTGCGCCTGCGCATTCCATCGCCTGTTTCGTCCTGCATGGAATCGCACCGATGGCAATGCCGCTCAACCTCCCTCGTCCCTCTCTGCTGGCCCTGGCCGTGACCGCACTGATGATCGCTCCGCTGGCACACGCCGACGGCACCGCTGAATCTTCCGCGCGCACGCTGGACACCGTGAAGGTGACCGCCGATGGCGAGATTCCGAACAGCTACACGGTGAAGAACGCGCGCAGCGCGACCAGGCTGGACCTGTCGTTGCGCGAGACGCCACAGTCGGTGACCGTGATCACCCGCCAGCGCCTGGACGACATGGGCCTGTTCTCGCTGTCGGACGTGATGGGCCAGGTGACCGGCGTCAGCGTGTCGGTCACCGACAGCGAGCGCATCAACTATGTTTCGCGCGGCTACACCATCGACAATTTCCAGATCGACGGCATGCTCAACACGTTCGGTGGCTCGGTCAAGACCAACACCGACAGCGTGATCTACGAGCGTATCGAGGTGATCCGTGGCGCCACCGGCCTGACCACCGGCGCCGGCGATCCCTCCGGCACCATCAGCATGATCCGCAAGCGCCCCACCGACACCTTCCAGATGGGCGCCAACCTCACCGTGGGACGCTGGGGTAACCGCCGCCTGGAAGCCGATCTCGGTGGTCCGGTTGCCTGGGACGGCCGCATCCGTGCGCGCGTGGTCGCGGTCAAGCAGCAGAGCGATTCATTCCGTGATGTCTATTCGCTCGACAAAGATGTGTTCTACGGCATCGTGCAGGCCGACCTGAGCGACAGCACGCTGTTCGAAGTGGGCTACGAATACCAGTCGCCGCGTACCACCGGCGTGACCTGGGGCGTGGTGCCGTACTGGGGCGCCGATGGCACGCCAGCCAACCTGCCTCGCTCGACCAACCTGTCGGCCTCGTGGAGCGCCTGGCCGATCGTGGAGAAGACTAGCTTCGCGCGGCTGGAGCAGCAGCTCGGCAACGGCTGGTCGGTGAAGGGCAATATCAGCCACGCCGTGCGTGATACCGACGGCAGCGTCTGGTACGGCGCCGCCGGCAATCCGCGTGCCGATGGAACCGGCGTCACCGCCTACATCTCTCACTTCAACGAGCACAGCACGATGGACGTGTTCGACGTCAACGTCGGCGGCCCGTTCCAGCTGTTCGGTCGCGAGCACGAACTGGTGTTCGGCCTGGGCCAGTCGGTGCGCAAGGGCGAGTCGGAAGGCATGGACTTCGACTACGACGATGCCTATGCCGTGGTGCCGGACTGGCGCCACTGGACCGGCAATGTGCCGGTGCTGCCGGTGACCCGCCTGGGCAGGCTGTCTTCGCAGAATGAACTGCGCCAGCGCGCAGCCTACGTTGCCGCGCGGCTGCGCCTGGCCGACCGGCTGCTGGCGGTGGCAGGCGCGCGCTACGGCAGCTGGGAAACCCGCAGCTGGGCCTATGGCTACGATGCCAATGGCAACCGCAATCGCACCACCCGCACCGGCTACAGGCCGGACGACATGCTCACCCCGTATGCCGGCCTGGTCTTCGACTTCAATTCGATCTTCAGCGGCTATGTCAGCTACACCGACATCTTCAAGCCGCAGAACTACCGCGACCGCAATGGCAACTACCTGGAGCCGGTGGTCGGCAACATGTACGAAGCAGGCGTCAAGGCCGAGTTCTTCGGCGGCCTGCTCAATGCCTCGGCCGCCGTGTTCGAGGGCAAGCAGGACAACGTCGCCGAGATCGATGATTCGGTGCCGGTGAACTCGCTGCCCGACGGCAGCCAGGCCTACCGCTCCACCGGCAAGGGCAACAAGGTCAAGGGCTGGGAGATCGAAACCCAGGGCAGCATCGGCGAGCAGTGGAACGTCTCGGCCGGTTTCGCCCACACCGTCATCCGCAACAAGGACGGCGTGCTGCAGCGGACCACCGCCCCGCAGGATACCTTCCGGCTCAACACCAGCTGGCGCCCTGGCGGTATCGACGGCCGCTTCTGGCTGGGTGGTGGCGTGACCTGGCAGAGCAGCATCTGGAACACCAGCACCAAACCCGACCGCAGCAAGGCCAGGATCACCCAGGACGCGTTCTACCTGGTCAACCTCGCCGGCGGCTACCGCTTCAACGAGAACTTCAGCGCCCAGCTGAACATCAACAACCTGCTGGACAAGAAGTATTTCAACAACGTCGGTTTCTACAACGGCGTGTACTGGGGCGAACCACGCAATGTCACCGTGACGCTGCGCTGGAAGCTCTGACCCTGATGGATGGCACCGGTTCTGCGACCGGTGCCAGGCCAGGGATGGCCTCCTCCGGCGCACTGCGGTGCGCCGGCCCTCTTCCACTGAAACCTGCAGGAACGCCGTGGACCGCTCGCCCGCAACCGCCAGCCCCCGCACCTTCTTCTCCAACCCGCGCTGGGGCGTGCTGTCACGTTCGTTGGCCGCGATCTTCGGCGGCTATGCGCTGGCCTCGATGACCAGTGTGTTCTGCGCAGTGGCGCTGCCCGGCGCGCGCGGCCAGACCGTGCTGACCGGCATGCTGCTGGCGATCCTTGTCGCCGCCGGTGCCGCACTCTGGGCGTTCGCCACCCGCAGCGCGCTGCGCGCCTGGGTCGGCATCCTCGCCCCCACCCTGCTGATGGCGGCCATTGCGCGCATGCTGGGGGCCTGGGCATGAAGAACGGATTCCGCCAGTCGATGGCCTGGCTGCATACCTGGACCGGCCTGCTGGTCGGTTGGTTGCTGCTGCTGATCTTCATGGCCGGCACCGCCAGCTATTACCGCGAGGAAATCAGCCGCTGGATGCGCCCGGAGCTGCCGTCCAGCAACGTCAGCATCGACGTGGCCGCGCAGCGCGCGGTGGACTACCTGCAGGCCAATGCGAGCCACGCCGAGAACTGGTTCGTCACCCTGCCGCAGCCGCGCAACCCGGCCATGCAGATGTTCTGGCGGCTGCCACCGGAACTGGCCGACCCCAGCCGTGGCCGCCGCGGTGGCTTCGGCGACGCCACGCTGGACCCGAACAGCGGCCAGGCACTGAAGGCGCGCGAGACCCGTGGAGGCGACTTCTTCTACCGCCTGCACTTCGACCTGCACTACATCCCGGTGTACTGGGCGCGCTACCTGGTCGGGTTCTGCGCGATGTTCATGCTGGTGGCGATCATCACCGGCGTGATCACCCACAAGAAGATCTTCAAGGACTTCTTCACCTTCCGCAAGGACAAGGGCCTGCGCTCCTGGCTCGACTTCCACAACGTCAGCGCGGTGATGGCGCTGCCGTACCACGCGATGATCACCTACACCGGCATCGTCACCCTGATGATCATGTACCTGCCGTGGGGAGTGAAGGTCGCCTACCCCCAGGACGAGGACAAATTCATCAGCGAGGCTTTCGGCGGCCTTCCGGAAGTGACCGCGCCCGCCGAGGGCCGCGCCACGCCGCTGCCGATCGCACAGTTGCTGGACAGCGCACGCGCGCATTGGCACGGCGTGGAGGTGGCCGGTTTCACCGTGTCCAATCCGGGGGCGGCCAATGCGGTGATCGACATCCGCCAGCGCGATGGCAAGCGCCTGTCCATCGACACCCCGGCCGTGCGTTACGACATGGTCAGCGGTGCTCTGCTTGAGGAAACGCCGCCATCGGGCGGTGCCACCGCCACCCGTGGTGTGCTGTACGGCCTGCACCTGGCGCGTTTTGCGGACTGGGGCCTGCGTGCCCTGTTCTTCCTGTCCGGTCTGGTGGGCTGCCTGATGGTCGCCAGCGGCGTGGTGCTGTGGGCGGTGAAGGAACGACCGAAGCATGCCAAGAGTGGACGCACCGGCTTCGGCCTTCGCTTGGTCGATGCGCTCAACATCGGCACCGTGGCTGGCCTGCCGATCGCCTTCGCGGCGTACTTCTGGGGCAACCGCCTGCTGCCGCTGGACATCGCCGAGCGCTCGAGTGCGGAGGCCAACGTATTCTTCTACGCTTGGGCCGGCGCGCTGCTGGCCGCCTTCATCTGGCCGAGGCGAATGATGTGGGCGTGGCAGCTCTACCTGGGCGCGGCCGCGTTCGCACTGGTGCCGGTGGTCAATGCGTTGACCACGCATGCGCACCTGGGCAACACCCTGCGCAACGGCGACTGGGTACTGGCCGGCGTCGATCTTTCGATGATTGTCTTCGGCGCAATGCTGGCGATGTGCGGCTGGCGCATGCAGCGCTGGACGCCACCGCTGAGCGCGGCCGAGAAGAAGAAGCGTGCGGCGGCGGCGGCGGCGCCAGTGGCTGTGGTCGAAACCGCCGAAGCGGAGGCCAGTGCATGATGCTGCTGGCGTTGACCCTGTCGTTTTCCGCGTTCACCGCGCTGTCGCTGGCGATGGAAAGACACCAGTACGACCTGCACGGCAAGGCTGCGGCCAGCCCGGCACGGCGCACGCAGTGGCGGGTGCTGGGCTGGGCCCTGCTGACGGTGGCGTTCGCGTTGTGCGTGGCCGATCACGGCTGGGCGATGGGCCCGGTGCTGTGGCTGGGCGCAATGACCATGTGCGGCGTGGCACTGTCGTTCGGGCTGTATCCGTACCGGCCGAAGTGGATCGCACCGCTGGCGATCACGCTGCCGGCGCTGGGGCTGGTGGTGGCGTTGCTGTAACCGCCATCCACGCATGGCGTGGATCTACTGAACA
>NZ_JAOBZT010000130.1:0-4229 GCF_029839005.1 Stenotrophomonas sp. GD03958
TGGGCCACGCAACAGGTGATACACAGTTGGTAGTGCCGGCCGCTGGCCGGCAGCTGCGGTGATCCGGCAACCGCGGTGATCTGGCTGGTGGGAAAAGCCGGCCAGCGGCCGGCTCTACCGATCTCTATTCGTCGAACGGTCGCTGTCCCAGCGTCTGCGTCACGTGGTCCACGAAACAGGTAATGCGCGCGGCCAGCGCGGTGTTGCGGTAGTACACCGCATTGATCGGCTGCCGCACCTCCTGCGTCTGCTTGGCGAACAGCTGCACCAGGCGGCCCTCACGCCGATCCTGGCGGGTCAGGAAATCAGACAGGCAGGCGATGCCCAGCCCGGTCACCGCCATCTGCCGCAGTGTCTCGCCACTGGATGAAGCGATGGCCGGCGCGATCACGAAAGGCCCACCATCGGCATCGTGCAGCGGCCATTCGTTCAACGAACTGGGCTGGGTGAAGCCCAGCAGGTCGTGCTCGCGCAACTGCTCCACGCGCGTTGGCGTGCCATGCCGGCGCAGGTACTCGGGGCTGGCCACCACGCGGATGCGGCTGTGGCCGATCGGCCGCGCATGCAGGGTCGAGTCGCGCAACACACCGATGCGGAACGCCACGTCGGTGCGCTTCTCGATCAGGTCGGTGATGCCCTCGTTGGAATTCAGCTCCAGCTCCACCTGCGGGTAGCGCTCACGGAACCCCTCAAGCAGCGGCACGATCACGTGCAGCATGAACGGCGTGGCGGCGTCCACGCGCAGGCGCCCGACCGGCTGCAGCCGCCGCGCTGCCATCTGTTCCTCGGCCTCGTCCACCGTGGCCAGGATCGTGCGCGCGTACTCCAGGAACGCCGCGCCTTCCTCGGTCAGTTCCAGCCGTCGCGTGGTCCGTCGCAGCAGCGTGGTCTGCAGCTTGTCCTCCAGCCGCGCCAGGGTGCGGCTGGTGGCAGAGATGGTCAGTTCCAGCGCCTCGGCCGCCGCCGTGATCGAACCACTGTCGACCACGGCCACGAAGGCCTTCAGCTCATCCAGGGTGGTTTTCATTTTTTACCTCGGCGCAAAAGCGTTTCCCGTATACATGGCTTAATCAACAAATGTAAAGCACCCACACTTCGCCCTGTCCCGAGCCCACCGGCTCTCAACGAAGTCCCTGGAGTCCATCATGAGCGTTCCTTCCTTTGGCGTCGGCACCTTCCGGCTGACCGGCCAGACCGTCATCGACTCGGTGCGCAACGCCCTCGACGTTGGCTACCGTGCAGTCGATACCGCGCAGATCTACGGCAACGAAGCCCAAGTCGGCCAGGCCATCGCCGAATCCAGCGTCCCGCGCGACCAGCTGTTCCTGACCACCAAGATCTGGGTGGACAACTACGCTGCCGACAAGCTGATCCCGAGCCTGCGCGACAGCCTGGCCAAGCTGCGCACCGACTACGTCGACCTGCTGCTGATCCACTGGCCGGCGCCGGGCAATGGCGTTGAACTGCACGAATACATGACCGCGCTGGCCGACGCCAAGGCGCAGGGCCTGACCCGCCAGATCGGTGTGTCCAACTTCAACATCGAGCTGACCCGGCAGGCCATCGAGGTGGTCGGTGCCGGCGAGATCGCCACCAACCAGATCGAACTGAGCCCCTACCTGCAGAACCCGGCGCTGACCGCCTTCCTGCAGGACCAGGGCATCACCGTGACCTCCTACATGACCCTGGCCTACGGCAAGGTGCTGAAGGATCCGGTGCTGGCCGCCATCGCCGACAAGCACCAGGCCACCGTGGCCCAGGTCGCGCTGGCGTGGGCGCTGCAGCGGGGCTACTCGGTCATTCCGTCTTCGACCAAGCGCGAGAACCTGGCCAGCAACCTGCTCGCCCAGGACCTGCACCTGGATGCCGATGACATGGCCGCGATCGCCGCGCTTGACCGCAACGGCCGCGAAGTCGATCCGCCGGGCCTGGCCCCGGCCTGGGACTGAGGAGACTCGCCATGGGCAGTGCGTTGGCGCGGCTGCAGGCCGGTGGTTTCAGCATCGGCATCGAAGCACCGCTGGACAATGACTGGACGCCGCTGGGCGAACAGGCACGACGCGCCGCGCGACGCCTGCCCGGCGAACCGGACCTGCAGCGCCATGCAGAACTGGCACGCTTGGCCGACCGTCTCGGCTTCCGTGCGCTGTGGGTGCGCGACGTGCCGGTTTACGACCCAGCCTTCGGCGATGCGGCGCAGGTGTTCGAGGTATTCAGTTACCTCGGCTACCTGGCCGGCATCACCAATGACATCCTGCTGGGCACCGGTGCGGTGGTGCTGCCGATCCGTGAGCCGTTGCTGACCCTGAAGTCGGCGCGCAGCGTGCAGCGGCTGAGCGGAGACCGCCTGCTGCTGGGCGTAGCCAGTGGCGACCGCCCGGTGGAGTACCCGCTGTTCGGCCGCGATTTCGACACGCGGGGCAGCCGCTTCCGCGAGCAGATCGCATTGCTGCGCGAAGGCGCCGCCGCGCACCTGCCGCAGGGCTTGGACGTGCTGCCTGCGGTTGGCCCAGCCCTGCCGTTGTTCGTGGCCGGCCTGGCCCAGCAGCAACCGGCGTGGATCGGCCAGCACATGGATGGCTGCCTGGCTTACCCGGGCACGCCACAGGACCATGCGCAACGCGTGGCGGCCTGGCGCGCCGTGGCCGGCAACAAGCCCTATGCCAGCTTCATCCACCTGGACCTGGTGGCCGATGCCGATGCTCCTCTGCAGCGCTGGCGCTTCGGCCTGCGCGGCGGCCGCAACGCCCTGCTGGCCGAGCTGCACGCCATGCAGGCGGCCGGTGTCGACCACATCGGCCTGCAGTTCCGCCGCAACGAACGGCCGTTGGCCGAGACCTTCCACGAGATCGCCGAGTACGTGCTGCCGCACTTCCCGGCCCATGCCGACGCCGCTGCGCCGCATGCCCCGCTTGCCGCCCCCGCGGCGGCCTGACCGTTACCGGAGCTTTGCCATGAAGATGAAGACCCTGGCCGCGCTTGCGCTGGCCACCCTGCCGCTGTCTTTCCAGGCCACCGCCGAGGACTGGTATCCCTCTGCCTACGGCGCCAACGACGAGATCGGCGCGGCCAACCTGCTGACCGCGGACGTGGTCAAGCGCGCGGTCTCGCTGGTCAGGACCGGCAAGACCTATCCGCTGGCGGTGCCGGTGGACAAGAACCTGCCCGCGTTCCGCCACCGCAGCTTCCGCCTGTACAACGTGCAGGTCGGCCAGCAGGCCGGCAGGTCGCTGGGCCCCAACAGGTTCACCTTCAACGATGAACTGGTGAACGCGTGGACCGGCGTTGGCACCCAGCTCAACGGCATCGGCCATATCGGCATCGACAACGTCTACTACAACGGCAACAAGGCCGCCGACTTCGTCACCGTCGACGGCGTGCGCAAGCTCGGCGTCGAGAAGGTGCCGCCGATGGTCACCCGCGGCGTCGTGCTGGACATGACCGCGTACTACGGCAAGGCGATCGTGCCCGGCGGCACCGAGTTCACCGTGGCCGACATACAGGCCGTGCTGAAGAAGCAGGGACTGAGCCTGCGCAAGGGCGACGTGGTGCTCTTCAACACCGGCTGGCTGGAACTGATCGGAAAGGACGACAAACAGTTCCTGGAAGTGGAACCGGGTATCGGCATGGAGGCCGCGAAGTGGCTGGCCGACCAGGGCATCGTCGCCTTCGGTGGCGACACCTGGGCCTCGGAGGTCTACCCGAACTCGAACGGTGCCGAGGAGTTCCCGATCAACCAGTACATGCTGGCCAAGCGCGGCATCTACAACCTGGAGCTGATCGACAGCCGTGCGCTGGTGCGCGACAAGGCCTGGGAATTCCTGTTCGTGCTCGGCCAGCCGCTGTACGTCGGCTCGACCCAGGTCAACGTCAACCCGGTGGCGATCCGATGAGCGCCGACTCCGCCCTGCCGTTGTTCGCCGGCCGTCGCTTCCGCGTCAGCTATGACGGTCTGGCCGCCGACAATGTCTACAGCGCCGATGGCCGCCACGTGCGGTACGCCATCGTCTCTGGCGCCTATGCCGGTGCGCAGGGCGACGCTGCCTGCGAGTGGCAACAGATCAGCGAAGGGGTCTATGCCATTTCGTGGCAGGAAGCCGATGGCGCAACGGTCGTGCATGTCGATGACTTCGTCGGCGGGCGTTCGCTGGCCTGGTTCACCGCCACCGATGGCGGTTTCCATCGCATGCAGGGGTCGCTGGCAGCGCTGTGATGCCGGCCAGCGGCCG
>NZ_JAOBZT010000131.1:0-4181 GCF_029839005.1 Stenotrophomonas sp. GD03958
GGGCGAAACGGCGTTACCTGCGGCCGCTCCTCCGGCCCGGCCGACACATGCGGCCTCGAGTCGCTGCCCGGCGGGTGATCCCCGACGTCCACCGCATTCCCACCGGCTGCCCACCACCTATCCACAGGGTTGTCCCTAGCCAGCTTCATCACTGTCATGTGAAGCTGTCATTGTTCCGTTTCTGCGGTGCGTTGTGCCACCGCAGTGACGCCTTTCGGGCTTGACTGCGCAGCCCGTTCCGGCGGGTCTGAAGCGTCTGATCAGGGCGCCGATGGCACGATCCTTGCGGCGCAAGGGATTGCCGAATTTCACTACATTTGGCGTTGACGGACCCCATTACCCCCACTATCTTGTGGCCGTCGGTCGCAGCAACCCCAGGTCTGGGGGTGGCAGCAGCACCCATCCGCGATCGTCAACGGCAGTGGCAGGCGCAGGGTCTCATCCTCTGCGACGCCGTCCTGCCATCCTGGGCCGTCATGTCCCGGGCTGCGTCACCCCGATGCATCGAGCACCCCCAAATCACGCCAAGAGGACATACGCCGTGAGCACCGAATCCAGCGCCACCATCGAGAAGGAAAGCGAATTCCTGTTGACGTCGCCGCCGACGGCCAACGCGATGAGTGTGACCAAGCGCAACGGGACCACCGAGCTGGTGGACCTGAACAAGATCGTGCGCGCGGTGCAGCGTTCCTCCGAAGGCCTGCACGCCGTCGATCCGATGCGCGTGGCCACCCGCACCATTTCCGGCCTGTACAACGGCGCCACCACCCGCGAGCTGGACGAGCTGTCCATCCGAACCGCCGCCCTGCTGATCGGTGAAGAGCCCGAGTACGGCCGCCTCGCTGCGCGCCTGCTGGCCAACTACATTGCCAAGGAAGTCTCGGGCCAGGAAATCTACGCCTTCTCGCAGTCGGTCAGCCGTGGCCATGAAGTCGGCCTGATCAACGACCGCCTGCTGAACTTCGTGCAGACCAATGCACGCAAGCTCAACGACGCCATCGACATCTCGCTGGACCTGAACTTCGATTACTTCGGCCTGCGTACCCTGTATGACCGTTACCTGCTGCGCCACCCGCACACCCGCAAGGTGATCGAGACCCCGCAGCAGTTCTTCCTGCGCATCGCCAGTGCGCTCAGCGAGGACGTGTCCGAGACCCTGGCGCTGTACAAGCGCATGGGCAACCTGGACTACCTGCCGTCCAGCCCGACCCTGTTCAATTCCGGCACCACCCACGAACAGCTGTCCTCGTGCTTCCTGCTGGATTCGCCGCAGGACTCGCTGGAGTCGATCTACGCCAAGTACGGCGACATCGCCCAGCTGTCGAAGTTCTCCGGCGGCATCGGCGTCAGCTACACCCGCGTGCGTTCGCGTGGTTCGCTCATCAAGTCGACCAACGGCCACTCCAACGGCATCGTGCCGTGGCTGAAGACCATGGATTCGTCCGTGGCCGCGGTGAACCAGGGCGGCAAGCGCAAGGGCGCCGCCTGCGTGTACCTGGAAACCTGGCACGCCGATATCGAGGACTTCCTCGAACTGCGTGACAACACCGGTGACGAAGCCCGCCGTGCGCACAACCTGAACCTGGCCAACTGGGTACCGGACCTGTTCATGAAGCGCGTCGAGGCCGACCAGGAATGGTCGCTGTTCGATCCGCGCGTGGTGCCGGAGTTCACCGACCTGTTCGGCGAAGCCTTCGAGGCCGCCTACCTGCAGGCCGAAGCCCAGGGCAAGGCCAACCGCACCATCCCCGCGCGCAAGCTGTACGCCCGCATGATGCGTACGCTGGCCGAGACCGGCAACGGCTGGATGACCTTCAAGGACAAGTGCAACCGCGCAAGCAACCAGACCCTGCGTCCGGGCAACGTGATCCACCTGTCCAACCTGTGCACGGAAATCCTGGAAGTCACCTCCAACGATGAAACCGCAGTGTGCAACCTGGGTTCGATCAACCTGGGCAACCACTTCGACGAGCACAACGAGTTCGACTTCGAGAAGCTGGCCGAGACCGTGCGCCTGGCCGTGCGCCAGCTCGACCGCGTCATTGACCTGAACTTCTACCCGATCGAAACCGCCCGCCGCGCCAACCTGCGCTGGCGTCCGGTCGGCCTGGGCTGCATGGGCCTGCAGGATGTGTTCTTCCGCAAGCGCCTGCCGTTCGACAGCGCCGAGGCCCGCGCCCTGTCGAAGAAGATTGCCGAAGCGATCTACTTCCACGCGCTGGAAACCTCCTGCGAGCTGGCCCAGGAACGCGGCAAGCACCCGTCGTTCAACGACACCCGTGCCGCCAGTGGCGAACTGCAGTTCGATGCCTGGAACGTGGTGCCGGAAGACACTGCGCGCTGGGATGCCCTGCGTGAGCGCATCAAGGAACACGGCCTGCGCAATTCGCTGATGATCGCGATCGCGCCGACCGCGACCATCGCCTCGATCGCCGGCTGCTACGAGTGCGTCGAGCCGCAGGTGTCCAACCTGTTCAAGCGCGAGACCCTGTCCGGTGACTTCCTGCAGGTCAACCGCTACCTGGTCAATGAGCTGAAGAAGCTGGGCCTGTGGACGCCGGAAATGCGCGATGCCATCAAGCTGGCCGAAGGCTCCATCGCGGGTCTGCCACAGATCCCGGAAACGCTGCGCGAGGTCTATCGCACCGCGTGGGAACTGCCGATGCGTTCGCTGATCGACATGGCCGCCGAACGTGGCGCCTTCATCGACCAGTCGGCCTCGCTCAACCTGTTCATGGAAAGCCCGAACATCGGCGCGATGTCCTCCATGTACATGTACGCCTGGAAGCAGGGCATCAAGACCACCTACTACCTGCGTTCGCGCCCGGCCACCAAGATCGCCAAGACCACGGTGAGCAGCGCGGCCCCGGCCAAGGTGTTCAGCCCGGACGAAGCCATCGCCTGCTCGCTGGAAAACCCGGAAGCCTGCGAGGCCTGCCAGTAACACACCGCGCGGTGGGTGCCGACCGTTGGTCGGCACTCGAGCACCTCGCACCTGTAGAGCCGAGCCACGCTCGGCCGCAGCACGGAAACACCCAGGTAGCGCCGGGCCACGCCCGGCGTTTTGACCCGAGAAGACAAGGAAACACCCATGGCCGACAAGCCCAAGCAGATGCTGCTCGATCCCGGTTTTGAACTGACCCTGCGCCCGATGCGCTACCCGCAGTTCTATGACATGTACCGGAACGCGATCAAGAACACCTGGACGGTGGAAGAGATCAACTTCCAGATC
Organism: Stenotrophomonas sp. GD03958; assembly: GCF_029839005.1. Lineage (NCBI taxonomy): Bacteria > Pseudomonadati > Pseudomonadota > Gammaproteobacteria > Lysobacterales > Lysobacteraceae > Stenotrophomonas > Stenotrophomonas sp. GD03958. Next base: position 3,233 of record NZ_JAOBZT010000131.1, read on the forward strand.
GACATCACCGACCTGCACAGCAAGATGTCGCCGGGTGAGCGCCACCTGATCCACCGCCTGGTCGCGTTCTTCGCCACCGGCGACTCGATCGTGTCCAACAACCTGGTGCTGAACCTGTACCAGCACCTCAATGCGCCGGAAGCGCGCATGTACCTGTCGCGCCAGCTGTATGAAGAAGCGCTGCACGTGCAGTTCTACCTGACCCTGCTGGACAACTACCTGCCGGACCCGGAAGAGCGCGCCAAGGCGTTCTCGGCGGTGGAGAACATCGACTCGATCAAGAAGAAAGCCGATTTCTGCTTCAAGTGGATCGACTCGATCCAGGACCTGACCCGCATCGAGACCCGCGAGCAGCGCCGCCAGTTCCTGCTCAACCAGATCTGCTTTGCCGCCTGCATCGAAGGCCTGTTCTTCTTCGCTGCGTTCGCCTACGTGTACTACTTCCGGTCGCGCGGCCTGCTGCCGGGTCTGGCCTCGGGCACCAACTGGGTGTTCCGCGACGAAAGCGCGCACATGGAGTTCGCGTTCGAGTCGGTGCGCGTGGTGCGTGAGGAAGAGCCGGACCTGTTCGACGAAGAGATGAAGCAGCAGGTCTACGACATGCTGGCCGAAGCCATTGAATGCGAAGTGCAGTTCGCCGAGGACGTGCTGTCCGGCGGCGTGGCCGGCATCTCCACCCGTGACATGCGCCAGTACCTGCAGCACTGTGCCGATCAGCACTTCGCCAAACTGGGCATGGAAAAGAAGTACAACGTGCGCAACCCGCTGCCGTTCATGGAACTGCAGGACGTGCAGGAACTGACCAACTTCTTCGAACGCCGCGTCTCGGCCTACCAGGTCGGCGTGCAGGGCGAAGTCGCCTTCGACATGAACTTCTGATCGAACCGGCCCGGCCTGTCGCAACGAAAAACCCCGGCCAATGCCGGGGTTTTTTGTTGCGCGCCTGCTT
>NZ_JAOBZT010000132.1:0-3955 GCF_029839005.1 Stenotrophomonas sp. GD03958
GCGGTTGCCCGGAATCCGGAAGAAGCCGGTGGCCGGGGCGGCGTTGCGATGCATCAGCGCGAACAGCTTGTCGCGCCAGATCGGCATGCCGCGGTTGGCGGTGGCCACGATGGTCTCGCGGCTGGCGAAGAAGGTGGTGTCCATCGGGTCGAAGTAGATGCCGCCGTGGTCGCACGAGCGCATCAGCGCCAGTGGGACGTCCGGGGTCTCCATGAAGCCGAAGCGCACATAGACCCGGTAGAACTCGTCGCCCACCGATTCGATCTTCAGCCGCTGCCCCTCCATCGCATACGGGATCGGCAGGGTTTCCACATGCAGGAACACGTTGCGTTCGTGCAGCACTTTGTTGTGCTTGAGGTTGTGCATCAGTGCGTGCGGGGCCACGGTCGGATCCGCAGTGAGGAACACGGCGGTGCCCGGCACGCGTACCGGCGGCGCCAGCATCAGGCCCGGCAGGAAGGTATCCAGGCGGATGCCGTCCTTGCGGATCTCATCGCGCAGCAGCTCGCGGCCCCGGCGCCAGGTACGCATCATGGTGAACAGGAAGATGCCCAGCACTACCGGGAACCAGGCGCCCTGCAGCAGCTTGGCGCCGTTGGCGATGACAAAGCCGAGGTCGATGATGAAGAACACCACGCACAGGGGCAGCAGCCAGGCGCGTGCCTTCGGCCACAACGAGCGGGCCACCAGGGCCAGCAGCAGGGTATCGATGAGCATGGTGGCCGACACCGAGATGCCGTAGGCCACGGCCAGGTTGGACGAGCTGCGGAAGGCCAGCACCAGGCCGATCACCATCACCGCGATGCCCCAGTTGATGCCTGGAATGTAGATCTGGCCGATCGTGTCGTGCGAGGTGTGCTTGATGCGCATGCGCGGGATGTAGCCCAGCTGCATCGCCTGGCGCGAGACCGAGAACGCACCGGTGATGACCGACTGGGAGGCGATCACCGCCGCCATCGTGGCCAGGATGATCATCGGGTACAGCGCCCACGACGGCACTGCCTCAAAGAACGGGTTCTTCAGCGCCTCGGGATGGTTGAGCACCAGTGCGCCCTGCCCCAGGTAGTTCAGCACCAGGCACGGCAGCACGAAGAAGTACCAGGCATGGCGGATCGGCTTGGCACCGAAGTGGCCCATGTCGGCGTACAGCGCTTCGCCGCCGGTCACCGCCAGTACCACCGCACCGAGGATGAAGATGCCGTGCCAGCTGTGCTCCATGAAGAAGCGGATCGCCCACCACGGGTTGAAGGCTTTCAGCACTTCCGGCGCATCCACGATGTTGTAGATGCCGATCGCCGCCAGCGAAATGAACCAGACCGACGTGATCGGGCCGAACGCCTTGCCGATCTTCTCGGTGCCGAAGCGCTGCGCGGCGAACACCATCAGCAGCACTACCACCGTGATCGGCACGATGAAGGCATGCAGGCCGGGCGCGGCCACCTCCAGGCCTTCGACCGCGCCAAGCACCGAGATCGCCGGGGTGATCACGCCGTCGCCGAAGAACAGCGAGGCGCCGAAGATGCCAAGGATGCCCACCACGTAGGCCGAGCGCGACCCGTTGCGCAGCGTGCGCTGGGTCAGCGCCATCAGCGCCATGATGCCGCCCTCGCCGTCATTGTCGGCGCGCATGATGATGGTCACGTACTTCAGCGTGACCACGATGTTCAGTGCCCAGAACGCCAGCGAGAGCACGCCCAGTACCGTGTCGTGGTCGCTGTTGAGCCCGTAGTGCGGCGAGAACGCTTCCTTCAGGGTGTACAGCGGGCTGGTGCCGATATCACCGAAGACCACGCCGATCGCACCGATGATCAGCGCCAGGCCTCCGGCGGGAGGAGCGTGACCGTGGCCGCCGGGGGCAGCTGCGTGCGTGGTTTGACTGCTGGACATGGGACTCCTGGCGAGGCTCAGGCGGTTCGTTGAGAGAAAGGAAGCCGACTCAGCGCAGCGCGGACTGCAGCGCCTTGCGGATCACGGTGGCCGCTTCATCGCCTTCAGTGAAGGCGTCGCGGGCCATGCGGGCCGCTTCAGCAGGCTTGTAGCCCAGCTGCTGCAGCGCCACGGTGGCATCGGAAAGCGGGTCGGCCGCGGCCGGGCCGCTGCCGGTGGGCAGCGCGCCGCCGGCACCGAACTGGGCGGCGCGGTCGCGCAGTTCCAGCACCATGCGCTCGGCGGTCTTCTTGCCGATGCCCGGAATGCGGGTCAGCGCGGTGATGTCACCGGCCTGGACCATGCGCGCGAATTCCTCGACGGTGACCCCGGACAGCACAGCCAGCGCGATCTTCGCGCCGATGCCACTGACCTTCTGCACGTCGCGGAACAGCCGCCGTTCGCCCTCGCGCAGGAAGCCGTACAGCGAGACGCTGTCTTCCTTCTGCGCGTAATGGGTGTACAGGGTGACCTCGCGGCCGAGTTCGGGCAGGTCATAGAAGGTGCTCATCGGCGCCTCCAGCTCGTAGCCCACTCCGTTCACGTCCACCACCAGCCACGGCGGCGCCTTGTAGGCGACGATGCCGCGCAGTCGACCGATCATTGCGTGCAGCTCCTCATTTTCGGCCCCACGCCTGGCGGGCACTGAGCCCCAGGCGGTTGGCCGTTGCCCTTACGTGGGCATGGGTGATCGCCACCGCCAACGCGTCGGCCGCGTCGGCCTGCAGCTTGGTTTTCAGGTTGAGCATGAGCCCGACCATGTGTTGAACCTGTTGCTTTTCGGCACCACCACGACCGACCACCGCCAGCTTGATCTCGCTGGCGGCATATTCATGCACCGGCAGGTCGCGCAGCACAACGGCGGAAATCGCCGCGCCCCGGGCCTGGCCCAGCTTCAGCGCCGAATCGGGGTTGCGGGCCATGAACACGCGTTCGATGGCCACTTCCTGCGGCTGGAACTCGCGGCACAGGTCGGCCAGGCCGAGCACCAGCAGCTTCATGCGCTGCGGGAAATCGTCCGCGCCCAGCAGCACCAGCGGCTGGTGGTGCACGTAGGTGACGCGCCCGGCGGCGTCGACATCGATGATGCCGACCCCGGTCCGCTGTGAACCGGGGTCGATGCCGAGGATGCGGGTCATGCTGCGCTCCTGGCAGGGTGGAACGGGGTGCGCTGGCAGGCGTATGGGCTCATGACTGTCCGCGGTGACCGTTCAACGGCCCGCGCCCAGGCCGTCGAGGACGGCTCAGGCGTAGGCGTCGGCGCCCAGTTCGGCGTTGGAGTACACGTCCTGCACGTCGTCCAGATCTTCCAGCATGTCCAGCAGCTTCTTGACCTGCAGGGCGACCTCGCCCTCGACCTTGATGTCGTTGTCCGCGCGGAACGTGATTTCCGCGTGATCGGCGACATGGCCGGCGGCGGTCATCGCGTCCTTGACCGCGTTGAAGGCGTCAGGGCTGGTGACCACGTCGATCGAGCCGTCGTCCGGATAGACCACGATGTCATCGGCGCCGGCCTCGATGGCGGCTTCGGTGATGGCCTCCTCGTCGGCGCCCGGGGCGAAGCTGAGCACGCCCAGGCGCTTGAACATGAAGGCCACCGAGCCTTCGGTGCCCATGTTGCCGCCGCACTTGCTGAACGCATGGCGGACATCGGCCACGGTGCGCACGCGGTTGTCGGTCAGGCAGTCGACGATCACGGCCACGCCACCGGGGGCGTAGCCCTCGTAGCGGACTTCCTCGTAATCGACGCCTTCCAGTTCACCGGTGGCCTTCTTGATGGCGCGCTCGATCACGTCCTTGGACATGTTCACGGCCAGGCCCTTGTCCACCGCCACGCGCAGGCGCGGGTTGTTGTTGGGGTCGCCTCCACCGCCGCGCGCGGCGACGCCGATCTCGCGGATGATCTTGGTGAAAATCTTGCCGCGCTTCGCGTCGGACGCGTTCTTGCGGGCTTCGATGGAGGGGCCTCTACCCATGGGTGCTACCGTCTGGCTGCTTCAGGATCAAGGCGCGGATTCTACCTGATCGG
>NZ_JAOBZT010000133.1:0-3927 GCF_029839005.1 Stenotrophomonas sp. GD03958
CGCCTTCGACAGTTTCCCGCGCGGTCCGTTGTAGAGCCGAGCCCATGCTCGGCTGCTTCTTGTTCAATCGTCGCGATATTCGATCTCGATGGAGATTCATCCACGCATGGCGTGGATCTACTGTGGCTACCGGATTGGGTCCGGCGCAGATCCCTTACACTGGCCGCCTCTTCATCCCTGCCCACCCGATGAACCTTCCCCTGCACTTCGGCCTGCTCGGTACCCTGGAAGCCGGCGCCATCGCCATGCTGGTCGGGCTGCTGGTGTACTTCCTGTGGTCGCAGCTGTGCCGGCTCCTGCACTGGACAGCGGGGCATGCGATCGGGTGGTCCTGTGTCATCGCCGTGATCATCTCCGCCGGCATCGATGCATGGAAGCTGTTCTACATGGGCATCGTGCGGCTGGAGTCACCGCTGTACGCGCGCCTGTTCCTGGCAACCATCCACGATCCGAACGAACTCGGCAGTCGCGTGGTGCTGGAAATCGCCGGCGCGCTCGCTGGTGTTGCGCTCGGCTGGGTGTTGTTCAGTTCGCGGTCATCGAAAGAAACCGTCGACTGACGCAGGTTTTTCGTTGGTTGCCGGTTAAATCCTGCGGCGCTGAATGCGCATCTTATGAGCTGCTCACTTGCTGCTAACCACCGCGCTAATGCATGGGTGGAGGCGAGTGGTTAATCGTGTGTGTGCACGCCGCTCGCGACGCAAAATCGATTCAGAAACGCGGTGGCAGGGTAGGTGCCGTGCGGAGACAACACGCCGCGCAACACCACCCAATTGGCAGGAGACACCCCTGATGACTATTCGCAACCGCAAGCCCCTGATCGCCCTGATCGTCGCCGCCGGCAGCGTGCTGGCCATCCCGGCGATGGCCCAGTCGGCCAAGCAGCAGGCCGCGCAGGCACAGAACGAGGCCGCCCAGGCGCAGCAGGCAGCGGCACAGGCGGGCCAGGCGGCTGACCAGGCAACCAATGCGGCCGCAGCGGCCTCGGCCCAGGCCAACGGCGGTGGCCAGACCTGGGCCAGCATCGATACCGATGGCAACGGCACCATCAGCAAGACCGAGGCGCAGGTGAACGCCGGCCTGGCCCAGGTGTTCGACCAGGCCGATACCAACAAGGACGGTGAGCTGAGCGCCGATGAGTACAAGGCCTATGTGGCCGCCCAGCAGGCCGGCGCCGGCGGCGCAGCGCAGGGTGCGCAGGGCAGGTAAGACCTGTATCGGGGCGTATGGGAACCCGGGCGGCTTCGGCCGCCCGGGTTTTTTTCGTCACCACGGCCCCTGTATCCTTGCGCGATGAACACCTCCACGCCTGCGCCGTCGCGCGCCATCGGCCTGGTCGGTTTTGACGGTGACGATACGCTGTGGAAGAGCGAGGACTACTACCGCAAGGCCGAGCAGGATTATCTTGACCTGCTGTCGCGCTACGTCGACGTGCATGACACCCAGACCGCGCGCCACCTGCTGGAAGTGCAGCAGCGCCACCTGGGCACCTTCGGCTACGGCGTGAAGAGCATGACCCTGTCGATGATCGAAGCGGCCATCGACATCACCGGCCAGCGCATCGAGGCCAAGGACATCCAGCGCATCCTGGAGATCGGCCACGACACCCTGCGCCACCCGGTCGAGCTGATCGACGGTGTGCGCGAAGCGGTGGCGGCCATCGCCGAGCACTACCCGGTGGTGCTGATCACCAAGGGCGACCTGTTCCACCAGGAAGCGAAGATCAGGGTCGCCAACCTGGCCGAGCTCTTCCCGCGCATCGAGATCGTTTCCGAGAAGGACCCGGAGACCTACGCCCGCGTGCTGGCCGAATTCGACCTGCCGATGCAGCGCTTCGTGATGGTCGGCAACTCGCTGCGCTCGGACATCGAGCCGGTGGTCACCCTGGGTGGCTGGGGCGTGCATACCCCGTACGCAGTGACCTGGGCCCACGAGACCCAGCATGGCGTGGCCGACGACGAACCGCGCATGGTCACTGCCGATACCGCCCACGACTGGCCGGCCGCACTGGCGGCGATCGAGGCCAAGGCCGCTGCGGCCTGACAGGGCCCGTCGGCTGCGGCAGAATCGGGGCATGAACCACCTACTGCGCGCGCTGATGTTGTCCCTGCTGCTGGCGCCGGCCACCGTGCTGGCCCAGCAGACCGCCGAGCGCTCAAGCGCCTACGAAGTGGACACCGGCGACAGCTGGGTCGATGCCCAGCTGCAGGACATCAACCATTACGCCGAACGCTACCCCGACGCCTTCCTCGACGAAGTGTCGCGCTATGCCGACGTGCCGCGCGGCTACATCAGCGCGCTGTTCACCACCCACGGCTGGCAGGCAGGAGACATCTATTTCGCCTGCTTCTGGGCCAAGGCCAGTGGCCAGACCTGCCGCGACAGCGTGCGTGCCTTCAGCCAGGACCCGGAGGGCGGCTGGGAGGCGGTGGTCAAGCGCATGCCCACCAAGCCGGACAATCTGCACTACCGGTTTCCTTATGTTGCTCTGCGTATCGCCGCCGCCGGGCGCTCCGGCGACAATACGGGTCCGAGCTGTTCCCCGTTCCCGTAATCGAGTGACTGATGAGCGCCTCTTTCGTTTCGCCTGATGTGATCCGCCGCCTGTTCGCGCAGGCCATGTCCCGCATGTACCGCACCGAAGTGCCGCTGTACGGCACGCTGGTGGAACTGGTGGAGCGGATCAACGCGCAGGTGCTTGCCCAGGACCCGGCGCTGGCCGCGCAGCTGCAGCGCAACGACGAGCGTGCGCGCCTGGACGAAGAGCGCCATGGCGCGATCCGCGTCGGCACCGCGCAGGAGCTGGCGACGCTGCGCCGCCTGTTCGCGGTGATGGGCATGTACCCCGTCGGCTACTACGACCTGTCGGTGGCCGGCGTGCCGGTGCACTCCACCGCGTTCCGCCCACTCACCGGCGCGGCGCTGGCACAGAATCCGTTCCGCGTGTTCACCTCGCTGCTGCGCCTGGAACTGATCGAAGATGAAGCGCTGCGTGCCGAGTCGGCGAAGATCCTGGCACGCCGCCGCATCTTTACCGACGGCGCACTGGCACTGATCGAGCAGGCCGAGCGTGACGGCGGCCTGTCGCAGGCCGATGCCGAGCGCTTCGTTGATGAAGCACTGGAAACCTTCCGCTGGCACGGCGATGCCACGGTCGATCTGCCGACCTACCGCGCGCTGCACAACGCGCACCGGCTGGTGGCCGACGTGGTCAGCTTCCGTGGCCCGCACATCAACCACCTGACCCCGCGCACGCTGGACATCGACGCTGCACAGGCGGCAATGATCGAGCACGGCATGGCGGCCAAGGCGGTCATCGAAGGTCCGCCGCGCCGCGCCTGCCCGATCCTGCTGCGTCAGACCAGCTTCAAGGCGCTGGAAGAAGCCGTTCATTTCCCGGATGCCGAAGGTGGTGACGCCGGCACGCATACCGCGCGCTTCGGCGAGATCGAACAACGCGGCCTGGCGCTGACCCCGAAGGGCCGCGCGCTGTACGACCAACTGTTGTCGCAGGCCCGCGACGCCGGTGGCGAAGGCAGCACCGGCGGCGACTACGGCCGGCGCCTGCAGGCGGTGTTCGCCAGCTTCCCGGATGACCATGACACGCTGCGCCAGGAAGGCCTGGGGTATTACCGCTACCAGCTGACCGACGCCGGCCGCGCCGCGCCGGAGCGCGTGGCCGATCTGCCCGCTGAAGTGCTGGTGGCCGCCGGCCTGGCGACGGCTGACCCGATCGTCTACGAGGATTTCCTGCCGGTCAGCGCCGCAGGCATTTTCCAGTCGAACCTGGGTGGCGAAGAACAGCGCGCCTATGCCGCGCATGCCAACCGCGAGGCCTTCGAGCAGGCATTGGGCGTGGCGGTGAACGACGAGTTCGAGATCTACGAGCGGCTGCAGGCCGAATCGCTGGCGAGCCTGCGCACCGCG
>NZ_JAOBZT010000134.1:0-3812 GCF_029839005.1 Stenotrophomonas sp. GD03958
GCCAGCAGCACGAACCACACGCCCGACCACATCGGCATGGTCAGGCCCAAGAAGGTCCAGTCGATGTTGCCGCAGTTGCCGGTACCGGTGAGCACCGTGCGGAACACTTCCAGCGGCCCCATGGTCTCGCGCAGGAAGCTCAGCGGCGGGCCGCAGGTCGCGCCCATCTCCGGCGGCAGCATCTGCACGTAGACGTGGCGCGCGGCAATGCCGACGCCTACCGCGGCGGCAATGAAGGCGAGAATCCCGTAGGTCGCGCGTCCCGGGCGGTTGGACGGCCCGTGCAGCGCACCGATCAGGAACAGCAGGCCCAGCGCGGCGAAGGCCAGCCGCTGGAAGATGCACAGCGGACACGGCTCCAGGCCCATCTTCAGCTGCAGGAAGATCGCGTAGCCGAGCAGGCCCGCGCAGATCAGGAAGCCCAGGAAGAACTGGGCGCGGAAGGGCCAGCGCAGTGGATTCATCGTCAACGCTCGAATGGATCAGGGCGCCAAGCGTAACCGAGAGCGCGCGCCATTCGAACCGCCACAGGTGACGCCTATCGGAACGGTGCGGGTCGGATCCGGCAGGCAGAAACGCAAAAGCCCGGCAGAGGCCGGGCTTTCGCTGTGTCGCGTTGGAGCGGTCCGATTACTCGGCCACTTCCTCGGCCACGACCGGACGGTCGACCAGCTCGACGTAGGCCATCGGCGCGTTGTCGCCGGCGCGGAAACCGCACTTCAGCAGGCGCAGGTAGCCGCCCGGACGGTTCGCGTAGCGCGGGCCCAGGATGGTGAACAGGTTGCCCACCGCCTCGTTGTCGCGCAGGCGGGCGAAGGCCAGACGGCGGTTGGCGACGGAGTCGACCTTGGCCAGGGTGATCAGCGGCTCGGCAACGCGGCGCAGTTCCTTGGCCTTCGGCAGGGTGGTCTTGATCAGCTCGTGCTTGAACAGCGAGGCGGCCATGTTCTTGAACATCGCTTCGCGGTGGGCGCTGGTGCGGCTGAACTTACGGCCAGACTTCTGGTGACGCATGGTGATATTCCTTGGTTAATGATGAGGCTGTGCGGATCGTTGTCGCCATCCTGGCGTTGCTGCGCGGACTGCGGTTGGTCCTGGCCCTCCGTCCTGGACGGCCTGCCCGCGAACCTGCGGTTCGTCGTGGCGTGTTGTGTTGCGTTGAAGGCTCCACCGCGAACGGTGGAGCCTTCAGGCATTACCGATATCAGCCCAGCATGCCGTGGCTGGCGACGCCGGCCGGCGGCCAGTTCTCCAGCTTCATGCCGAGCGACAGGCCGCGCTGAGCCAGCACTTCCTTGATCTCGGTGAGCGACTTCTTGCCCAGGTTCGGGGTCTTCAGCAGCTCCACTTCGGTCTTCTGGATCAGATCGCCGATGTAGTAGATGCTTTCAGCCTTCAGGCAGTTGGCCGAACGCACGGTCAGCTCCAGATCGTCGATCGGGCGCAGCAGCACCGGATCCACGCCGTTGTTGGCCGGCTTGGCCGCACCGCGGTCGCGGTGGGTGAAGTCACCGAACACCGACAGCTGGTCGCTGAGGATGTCGGCGGCGGTGCGCACGGCTTCCTCGGCATCGATGGTGCCGTTGGTCTCGATATCGATGACCAGCTTGTCCAGGTCGGTACGCTGTTCGACGCGGGCCGCTTCCACGGCATAGGCGACGCGGCGGACCGGCGAGAACGAGGCATCCAGGACCAGGCGGCCGATGGCACGGGTTTCTTCGTCCGGACGACGACGCGCGGCAGCCGGCTGGTAGCCGAAACCACGTTCGATCTTCAGACGCATGTTGATCGCCGTGTCCTTGGTCAGGTGGCAGATCACATGGTCGCCGTTCAGGATCTCCACATTGTGGTCGACCTTGATGTCGGCAGCGGTGACAACGCCCGGACCCTGCTTGGACAGGGACAGGGTGGCGCTGTCGCCGGAGTGCATACGGATGGCCACGTCCTTCAGGTTCAGCAGGACTTCGAGCACGTCCTCCTGCAGACCTTCGACCGTGGTGTACTCATGCAACACGCCGTCGATTTCGACTTCCGTGATGGCGAAGCCCGGGATGGACGACAGCAGCACGCGACGCAGGGCGTTGCCCAGCGTATGCCCGTAACCCCGCTCCAAAGGTTCGATAACGACCTTTGCACGGGTGTCGGTAAGGCGTTCGATCTGCGGACCGCGAGGACGCAGAACCTGGTTGGCGGTAACCGTCATGTTGCGGGTTCTCCTAGTGAACCCCCGGCCGTCGCCGGGGGCTCTCCAATGTGAATTACTTCGAATACAGCTCGACGATCAGCGCTTCGTTGATGTCCGCAGGCAGATCCGAACGATCCGGAACGGCCTTGAAGATGCCGGTGAACTTGCCGGAATCCACTTCAACCCACGACGGGCTCAGGTCATGCTGGGCGGCGACGGTCAGGGCTTCCTGGACGCGCAGCTGCTTGGCAGCCTTTTCAGACAGGGCGATGGCGTCGCCAGCCTTGACCTGGTACGAAGCCAGGTTGACCGACTTGCCATTCACGGTGACGCCGCGGTGCGACACCAGCTGACGAGCAGCCGGACGGGTCACGGCGAAGCCCATGCGGTAGACGACGTTGTCCAGGCGGGTTTCCAGCAGCTGCAGCAGGTTCTCGCCGGTGTTGCCCTTCTTGGTCGAGGCCTTCTTGTAGTAGTTGCGGAACTGACGCTCCAGCAGGCCGTAGATACGCTTGACCTTCTGCTTTTCACGCAGCTGGGTGGCGTAGTCGGACAGCTTGCCCTTGCGGGCAGTGGCGCCGTGCTGGCCGGGCTTCTGCTCCAGCTTGCACTTGGAGTCCAGCGCACGCGCCGGGCTCTTCAGGGACAGGTCGGCGCCTTCGCGACGGGCGAGCTTACAGGTAGGACCGATATAACGAGCCATTTCTTATCGCTCCCTTTAGACGCGACGCTTCTTCGGCGGACGGCACCCGTTGTGCGGGATAGGCGTCACGTCGATGATGTTGGTGATCTTGTAGCCGACGTTGTTCAGCGAACGCACGGCCGACTCACGGCCCGGACCCGGGCCCTTGATGCGGACTTCCAGCGACTTCACGCCGTAGTCCAGCGCAGCACGACCGGCCTTTTCAGCAGCCACCTGGGCAGCGAACGGGGTCGACTTGCGCGAACCGCGGAAGCCAGCGCCACCGGAGGTCGCCCACGACAGAGCATTGCCCTGACGGTCGGTGATGGTGACGATGGTGTTGTTGAACGAAGCGTGGACGTGGGCAACGCCGTCGGTGACGACGCGCTTAATCTTCTTCTTGGTCTTAGCAGCGGGCTTAGCCATTTCTCAGTCCCTTACTTCTTGATCGCCTTGCGCGGACCCTTGCGGGTGCGGGCGTTGGTACGGGTGCGCTGGCCACGCAGCGGGAGGCCACGACGGTGACGCAGGCCGCGGTAGCAGCCCAGGTCCATCAGGCGCTTGATCGCGATGCCGATCTCACGGCGCAGATCGCCTTCCACGATGTACTTGCCGACTTCGGCGCGCAGGCGCTCGATTTCCGGCTCCGACAGATCGCGGATCTTGGTGGTCGAAGCAACGCCTGCGACTTCGCAGACCTTCTTCGAACGGGTACGGCCGATGCCGTAAATGCTTTGCAACCCGACCCAGACGTGCTTCTGGGCTGGCAGGTTGACGCCTGCAATACGCGCCATGACGCGGTTCTCCAGCTGAGTGATGGCCGACAGCGCGCCTCGGGCACGCCAATCCGGCAGGATGGATCAAAAAAGTGAACTAGCGATACTAACAAGGTTCCGGTTTACATGGAAGCCCGTGAAACCACTGGTTTCATGAACCCGGCCTGGG
>NZ_JAOBZT010000135.1:0-3702 GCF_029839005.1 Stenotrophomonas sp. GD03958
TGCCGTTGCCGTTGCCTGCCGCAGGCAGCGCCCGCGGCCGCCGCCGCAAGCAAACCCCTTAAATCTTCTTAGCCAGCGACTCGGCCAGGCCGGTGTAGCTGCCCGGGGTCATCTCCAGCAGGCGCTGCTTCGCATCCGCCGGCAGCTCCAGCCCCTGCACGAACGCCCGCATCGACTCAGCAGTGATGCCCTGGCCGCGGGTCAGCGCCTTCAGCTGCTCGTACGGATTCGGCAGGCCATGGCGGCGCATCACCGTCTGCACGGCTTCGGCCAGCACTTCCCAGGCCGCGTCCAGATCGGCATCCAGGCGCTGCGGGTTCACTTCCAGCTTGCCCAGGCCCTTGGCCAGCGAATCCAGCGCCACCTGGCTGTGGCCGAACGCGGTGCCCAGTGCGCGCAGCACGGTGGAATCGGTCAGGTCACGCTGCCAGCGGCTGATCGGCAGCTTGGCGCTGAAGTGCTCGAACAAGGCGTTGGCGATGCCGAAATTGCCTTCCGCATTCTCGAAGTCGATCGGGTTGACCTTGTGCGGCATCGTCGACGAGCCGACTTCGCCTTCCTTCAGGCGCTGCTTGAAATAGCCCAGCGAGATGTAGCCCCAGATGTCGCGGGCCAGATCGATCAGGATGATGTTGGCGCGGCGTGCGGCATCGCCGATCTCGGCCACGTTGTCGTGCGGCTCGATCTGCGTGGTGTACGGGTTGAATACCAGGCCCAGGCCGGTCACGAAGCGCTCGGCGAAGGCCGGCCAGTCCACGTCCGGGTAGCTGGCCACGTGGGCGTTGTAGTTGCCGACCGCGCCGTTGATCTTGCCGGTCAGCTCGACCGCAGCGATCTGCCGGCGCTGGCGCTCCAGGCGGGCGACCACGTTGGCCAGTTCCTTGCCCAGCGTGGTCGGCGAGGCGGTCTGGCCGTGGGTGCGCGACAGCATCGGCTGGCCGGCCTGGGCGTGGGCCAGGGTGCGCAGGGTGCTGGCGATGCCGTCCAGGGTCGGCAGCAGCACCTCGCGGCGGGCCTGTTCCAGTATCAGGCCGTAGCTGAGGTTGTTGATGTCTTCGCTGGTGCAGGCGAAATGCACGAATTCCAGCGCCGGCGCCAGCTCGGCGTCATCCTTCAGCTGTTCCTTGATGAAGTACTCCACCGCCTTGACGTCATGGTTGGTGGTGCGCTCGATCTCCTTCACGCGCGCGGCCTGGGCCGGGCTGAAGCGGGCGGCCAGGTCGCGCAGGCGGGCGACGGCGGCGTCGGAGAACGGCGCCAGTTCGACGATGCCCGGTTCGGCGGCCAGCGCCAGCAGCCATTCCACCTCGACCGTGATGCGGGCCTTGATCAGGCCGTATTCGGAGAAGATCGGGCGCAGCGCGTCGACCTTGCCGGCGTAGCGGCCATCGAGCGGGGACAGGGCGAGCAGGGCGGAATCGGACATGTCGGCAGGGCTGGGACGAGCGGCGGGGCCGATATTCTACGACGAGCCGGCGGGGCGTGCCCTGTAGAGCCGAGCCCACGCTCGGCTGCTTCGGAGAATCCGGCGCCCTGCGGGCAGCCGAGCATGGGCTCGGCTCTACAACACGACCGTGCGGACGGAACGTTCTGGCCCGTCCTCGTCATCCCACGCTGCGGGCAAGGGAGTATCGTTGGCGCAGCCGCCAGCCCGGGAAGCGACACCCTGCCAGCCGCCGCTTCCCTTTCCCCAACTGAAGTAGTGCGGAGTTGATGCAATGAGCAAAGCTGCAAGCAAGGATTTCAGAATCGAACACGACAGCATGGGCGAGCTGCAGGTGCCTGCGGATGCCCTGTGGGGCGCGCAGACCCAGCGTGCCGTGCAGAACTTCCCGGTGTCGGGCCAGCGCATGCCGCGCGGTTTCATCCGCGCGCTGGGCCTGGTCAAGGGCGCGGCCGCGGGCGTCAACGCGGAGCTGGGACACCTGCCGAAGACCGTGGCCAAGGCCATCCAGACCGCTGCCGCCGAAGTGGCTGCCGGCAACTGGGACGCGCACTTCCCGATCGATGTCTACCAGACGGGTTCGGGCACGTCGTCGAACATGAATGCCAATGAGGTCATCGCCACCCTGGCCAACCGTGCCGGCAAGGCGGGCAAGACCACCGTGCATCCCAATGACCACGTCAACCAGGGGCAGAGCTCCAACGACGTGATCCCGACCGCGCTGCGCGTGTCGGCGGTGCTGGCGACGCACGAACAGCTGCTGCCGGCGCTGGTGCACCTGCGCAAGACCCTCGACAAGAAGGGCCGCAGCCTGCGCAAGGTGGTCAAGACCGGCCGTACCCACCTGATGGACGCGATGCCACTGACCTTCGAGCAGGAGTTCGGCGCATGGTCGGCGCAGCTGGCCTCGGCGCAGGAGCGCATCGAAGACAGCCTCAAGCGCGTGCGCCGCCTGCCGCTGGGTGGCACCGCCATCGGCACCGGCATCAACGCCGACCCGCGTTTTGGCGCGCAGGTAGCCAAGGGACTGAAGCAACAGACCGGTTTCAAGTTCGACAGCGCCGAGAACAAGTTCGAAGGCCTGGCCGCGCAGGACGATGCGGTGGAACTGTCGGGCCAGCTCAATGCGCTGGCGGTGGCGCTGATCAAGATCGCCAATGATCTTCGCTGGATGAACGCCGGTCCGCTGGCCGGGCTGGGCGAGATCGAACTGCCGGCACTGCAGCCGGGCAGCTCGATCATGCCGGGCAAGGTCAACCCGGTGATTCCGGAAGCAACCGTGATGGCGTGCGCGCAGGTGATTGGCCACCACACCGCGATCACCGTGGCCGGGCAGACCGGCAACTTCCAGCTCAACGTCACCCTGCCGCTGATCGCGGTGAACCTGCTGGATGGCATCGGCCTGCTGGCCAATGTGTCGCGGCTGCTGGCCGACAGCGCGATTGCCGGGCTGAAGGTGCGCGAAGACCGTGTTGCCGAGGCGCTGTCGCGCAATCCCATCCTGGTCACGGCGCTGAACCCGATCATCGGCTACGAGAAGGCAGCGGCCATTGCCAAGCGTGCCTACAAGGAACAGCGCCCGGTGCTGGACGTAGCGCTGGAAGACAGCGGCCTGCAGGAAGCGGAACTGCGCCGCCTGCTGGACCCCACCGCGCTGACTGCCGGTGGCATCCACGCGGGGGGCGGTGGCGGCGGCGGTTGATGCGCCGGTCGTAGGGCCGAGCCCATGCTCGGCTGCTTCCTGGACCTGAGCCGGGCATGGGCTCGGCTCTACAAGAGGAAACGCCGCCCAGGGGGCGGCGTTTTTTCAGCGACGGTCGGCGACGATGTTGCCGAAGGTGTCGGTGTAGTCCTTGAACTCGGGGATGCGCTGGACCAGGTCGGCCGGGATCACTTCCATGCCTTCCGGCGGCTGGATCTTCACCGGTTGCATGTTGGGATCGGCCGGGGCGGCGACCAGGGTGTTCTGGCGCAGTACCTGCAGCCTGCCGAACATCGTCTGCAGCATCTGCTTTTGCCCTTCGTCGAGCGGGATCTGGATCTCGTCCACCTTCATCGTGCCATCGCCGAGGATGATGATGTTCGGTGCCGGCGGGCGACGCACGGTCACCATCCCTTCGCTGACGGAAATCTTGGGCTTGCCGCGCTCGGCGCGGTGGTTGCGGTAATCCTTGTCACAGCCGACCAGGCCCAGGCAGAGCAGGGCGGCCAGCAGCAGGAACAACTTCTTCATGGCATTCGGTTCGGGGGCGTCCGGG
>NZ_JAOBZT010000136.1:0-3601 GCF_029839005.1 Stenotrophomonas sp. GD03958
GGGCTTACCCCAACCGCTTCAGTTCCCACGCGCGGTGGATGCGCGCGTTGCGCTCGAAATCCGGACCGATGGTGCGTGCGGTGATCTCGCGGCACTGGGCGAATTCGGCGATGGCGTTCTCTTCCAGCTTGAAGCGGCGGAAGTTGTTGGAGAAGTACAGCACGCCACCCGGTGCCAGCCGCGCCACCGCCGCCCGCAGCAGCTTCAGCTGTTCGCGCTGCACGTCGAAATCATCGGCGCGGGCGGAATTGGAGAAGGTCGGCGGGTCACAGAAGATCACGTCGTACTGGCCGCGGTCGCCTTCCAGCCAGGCCATTGCATCGGCCTGTACCAGCAGATGCTGGTTGCCCCCCTGCCCGTTCAGCGCCAGGTTGTCGTAGCACCACTGCAGATAGGTGGCCGACAGGTCGACGCTGGTGGTGCTGGCGGCACCGGCCACGGCGGCCTGCACGCTGGCCACGCCGGTGTAGCAGAACAGGTTGAGGAAACGCTTGCCACGCACCTGCTCGGCCATCATCCGGCGCAGCGGGCGATGGTCGAGGAACAGGCCGGTATCCAGGTAATCGAACAGGTTCACCTGCAGCAGCGCGTTGTTCTCTCGCACCACGATGAACTCGTCGCGCTGCTCGAAGCGGCCGTACTTGCTGCCGCCCTTGCCGCGCTCGCGCGATTTCATCGACACCTGTTCCGGTGGCACGCCGAACACTTCGCGCGCGGCGGCCAGCAGCTCGTTGCGGCGGCGGCGCACGTCGTTCTCGGGAATCGCCGCCGGTGCCGCGTACTCCTGCACATGCAGGAAGGTGCGGCGCTTGCCTCCGTCTTCCTCGTAGACATCAATGGCCGCCGCGTACTCCGGCAGGTCGGCGTCGTAGGCGCGGAAGCAGGTGATGTCCTCGCGGGCACGCCAGCTCTTGAACTTCTTCAGGTTCTTGCGCAGCCGGTTGGCCACCATCTGCGCGCCTTCGCTCAGCTCGCGCGGCTGTGCCGGATCACGACCCGGCACGGCAATCGGATCGCAGACGATCAGCGCGCATTCCAGCGCACCGTTGAACATCTGGTACTTCTTGCTGGCGCGCAGGCCAGTGGCGAAGGCCAGCTCGTCATTGCCGCACAGCAGGCTGGCACGCCACTGCGGCACGGCCTTCTGCAGGGCATTGCCCAACGCGCGGTACAGCGCCGGATCGGCAGCCAGGCGTTCGTCGTACGGCGGGTTACAGACCACCGCTCCGATCTCCTGTTCGGGCGCGGCCAGGTCGGCGACATCGGCGCGGGTGAAGCGGATCGCGTGGGCGACGCCGGCAACCTCTGCATTCTCGCGGGCGGCCTGGATCGCGGCCGGGTCGATATCGCTGCCATGGATGACCGGCTTCAGCGCGGCCAGGCCGGCCGCTTCGCGCTCGCGTGCTTCGCTCTGGATGGACTTCCAGGCCGCCTTGTCGAAGCCCAGCCAACGGCTCGGCGGCAGGCTGCCATGCCGCATCAGGCCAGGGGCGACGTCGGCGGCCATCAGTGCACCTTCGATCAGCAGCGTGCCGCTGCCACACATCGGGTCCAGCAGGCCGCCTCCGGCGGTGTGCAGGCGCGGCCACTGCGCGCGCAGCAGCAGCGCGGCGGCCAGGTTTTCCTTCAGCGGCGCCTCGTGGGCGGCACCGCGCCAGCCACGGCGATGCAGCGGGCCACCGCCGAGGTCGATCGACAGCGAAGCACGGCCCTTGCGCAGCGACAGGTTGACGCGCACATCGGGCAGGTCGGTGTTGACCGAGGGGCGCTCCAGGCCTTCATCACGCATCCGGTCGACGATGGCGTCCTTGATCCGCTGCGCGGCAAAGCGCGCATGGGTGATCTTGTCACCGGACACGTGTGCGTCCACCGCCAGGGTCATCTCCGGCGTGATGTGCTCGTGCCACGGCAGCGCACGCACGCCGTCATACAGGGCCTGCTCGTCCGGGCAGTCGAACTCGGCGATCGGCCACAGCACGCGGCTGGCCAAGCGCGACCACATCACGATCCGCAGCGCCTGCGCCAGTTCGCCCTCGGCGTTGACGCCGGCAATGGTGGCGGTGGCCTTGGCAAGGCCCAGGGCCGACAGTTCATCGGCAAGCAGGTATTCCAGGCCCTTGGCGCAGGAGACGAAGAATTTCACGGGGTCGGTTCGCAGGTGGTCGGGCGCGGCACAGGGGCCGGGCCGGTCGGAAAGGAGGGCCGTAGGCACGGCCGGCAGGCCCGCGCCGGGGGCGGCGGGGCTGCCATTGTAGTCAATGCGGGCAGGCGCGCCGTGCGCCCCGGCTTCACAGTTGCCGCAGCAGGCGCTCGAAGGCCTGCGCAGAGGCCTCCACGTGGCGCTCCAGGCGGTGGCCATCGTCAACCAGCAGCAACTGCGCCGAACGCGCCTGCGCCCAGGCAATCACGCCGGCAGCCGGTACCACGTCGTCATGCCAGGCCTGCACCACCGTGGTCGGCACCACAGCGGCGTCCAGCGCCGGCATCGGGCCCATGGTGGTCGGCGGCACCATCAGGAACAGGCCGGCTACCGGCACCTGCAGCGAGGCGATGGCGGAAATGTAGGCGCCCAGGCTGGAGCCGGCCAGTACCACCGGCCCCTGACGGGCAGCGATGGCGGCGCGTTCAACCAGACGGCGCAGGCGGGTCGGCACGTCGCCCACCCGGCTGACCTCGCTCATCGCGTCCAGGTCGGTGTAGTCGGGGCGCTCGTGGGTCCAGCCCAGGCGTTGGGCCACCTCGGCCAGCGCGGTGACCTTGGTCGCCTCTGGGCCGCTCTCGAAGCCATGGGAGAGGATGCAGTGGCCGCGGCTCATGCGCGTGCTCCGTGGGCGCGGGCCAACCAGGAAAGAGAAGGCAGGTTCATGCCGCAATGCTAGCATCGCCGGATGCCCAACCCGCTCCTGCCCGGCCTGCAGCTGCAGCCCCTGCCCTACCACGACCGACTGCCGCTGCGCGATCCGGCCGCGCTGGAGATGGTGGTGATCCACTGCACCGAGCTGCCCGATCTGGCGATGGCCCGCGAGTACGGCGAGCGCGTGCTGTATGACAGCGGTGCCGGCAACAGCGGGCACTTCTACATCGACCGCGATGGCAGCGTGGTGCAGTACGTTGCGCCCGAACGCGTGGCCCACCACGTGCGCGGCATGAACGCGCATACGCTGGGCATCGAGCTGGTCAATACCGGGCGCTACCCGCACTGGTTCGACAGCCGTCACCAGGCGATGGACGAGGCCTACACCGAGGCGCAACTGGAAGCGCTGGAGCGGCTGCTGCAGGCGCTGGTGGTGCGCTATCCGTCGCTGCAGCGGATTGCCGGGCATGACCAGCTGGATCGGGAGCAGGTGCCGGCCAGCGATGATCCGACGCTGATGGTGGCGCGCAAGCGTGATCCGGGGCCGTTGTTCCCGTGGGCGCGGGTGCTGGCGAAGGTGCCACTGCAGCCGGTTGGGTAAGTGGCAGGGCTGCGCCCTGCACCCGCAGAAGCAACGTCAACGTCAACGTCAACGTCAAGAGCTGGCATTCCGGGGGATGGCGGGGTGGGTCCGGTTGCGGGGGACGCTGCAAGTCCCCCTCCGGGGCCCGGCCCAGCCGCTGGCGG
>NZ_JAOBZT010000137.1:0-3404 GCF_029839005.1 Stenotrophomonas sp. GD03958
ATGTCGACCGTCGATCCCGTCCTGCTGCTGTTGACCACCTGCCCGGACCGGACCAGTGCCGAGCGCATCGCGCACTCGCTGGTAGGCGAGCGCCTGGCCGCGTGCGTGACCCGCCTTGATGGCGCGCAGTCCACCTACCGCTGGCAGGGCGAGGTGACCACCGACGCGGAGCTGCAGCTGCTGGTGAAAACCACCGCGAGCCGCGTCGATGACGCAATCGCCCGGATCGTCGAACTGCATCCGTATGAACTCCCGGAGTGCATCGCGGTCGAAACCCGGGCCGGCCTGCCGGCGTATCTGGATTGGATCCGGGCACAGACCCGGGAGGACACTGATTGAAGACTCTGTTTGCGCGTGGCGCTGCCTTGTGCGCCCTGTTGTGGCTTTCGCTGCCGGCGTTCGCCCTGGATGAGAAAGACCTGCTGCCGGTGGACCAGGCGTTCGCGCTGACCGCCACCGCCCCCGAACGTGGCCAGGTGCAACTGCAGTTCAAGATCGCGCCCGGCTATTACCTGTATCGCCACCGCACCAGCGTCAAGGCCGACCCGGCCTTCAATGCCGGCGCGCTGCAGATGCCCAAGGGCGACAAGCACCACGACGATTTCTTCGGCGAGGTCGAAACCTATCGCGAGCGCCTGCAGGCCAGCCTGCCCGGCACGCCGACCGAGGCCGCCGGTACCATCAGTCTGGAAGTGCGTTACCAGGGCTGCGCCGATGCCGGTGTCTGCTACCCGCCGCAGAAGCGCGTGGTGCAGGTCACCCTGCCGGGCGCCGGTGCGGCGGCGGCGGTGCCTGCCGCGCGTGCCGGTGCGGCCAGCCCGTTCAACAACCCACTGGCCGGTGCCGGCAACAGCGGCGGCCTGCGCCTGCCGGGTGCGGCCAGCAACAGCCAGGCGCTGCCGCTGCCGTCGGAACAGGCGTTCGGCTTCGATGCCATCGCCAGCGACGGCAACACCCTGCTGCTGCGCTTCAGCCCGGCACCGGGCTACTACCTGTATCGCGACCGCACCTCGCTGAAGCTGGAAGGCAGCACCGGCGTGCAGGCCGGCACGCCGCGTTGGCCAGCCGCGCAGTCGCATCGCGACGAGCACTTCGGCGATGTCTCGGTGTACTTCAACCAGGTGGAAGTGCCGCTGCCGCTGCGCCGCACTGTCACTGATGCCGTCGACAGCACCCTGGTGGTGACCTTCCAGGGCTGCCAGACCGATGGCATCTGCTACCCGCCGATGACCCGCCGGGTGAAGCTGTCGATTCCGGCCGGCAAGGTCAGCGCCAGCGCCGACCAGGCGCCAGCGCGCAATGACGTGATCAACCCGCTGCCTGCTGCCAACGGTGCACCGCGCGAAGCCGCCAACGGCGCCCCGCTGCGCCTGCTGCCAACCGTGCCCAACACGGATGCAGCGGCACCGGCCGCCGCAGGTGGCGCCACCGCCAGCAGTGAATTCGCCACCGATGCACAGGGCGACAATGCGCTGCGCACGCGTCCGCCGGCGACGACGCCGAATCCTGATCGTTCGTTCGTCTGGGTCCTGCTGCTGGCGCTGGCCGGTGGCCTGGTACTGAACCTGATGCCCTGCGTGCTGCCGATCCTCTCGCTGAAGGTGCTGAGCCTGGCGCAGAGCGGCGAAAGCGCGCAGCGCGCACGCAGCCACGCGCTCTGGTACACGCTGGGCGTGCTGGTCGCGTTCGCCGTGATCGGCGCGTTGATGGTCGGCCTGCGCGCGATCGGCAATGCCGTCGGCATCGGCTTCCAGCTGCAGCACCCGGGTGTGGTGGCGGCGCTGGCCTACATCATGTTCGCGGTAGGCCTGAGCCTGTCCGGCGTGTTCACCCTGGGCGGCGGCATCGGCAATCTGGGCCAGTCGCTGGCCAGCCGCAGCGGCCCGGCCGGTGACTTCTTCACCGGTGCGCTGGCCTGCGTGGTCGGCAGTGCCTGCGTCGGCCCGTTCATGGGTGGCGCGATCGCCTACGCGTTCATTGCCCCGCCGCTGAAGGCGATGACCGTGTTCCTGTTCCTCGGCCTGGGCCTGGCGCTGCCGTTCCTGCTGATCGGCTTCGTGCCGGCGCTCGCACGCCGCCTGCCCAAGCCGGGCCCGTGGATGGAAACGCTCAAGCACGTGCTGGCCTTCCCGATGTATGCCACCGCGCTGTGGCTGCTGTGGGTGTTGGGCAAGCAGCGTGGCGTGGATGGCATGGCGCTGGTGCTGGGTGGCCTGCTGCTGCTGGCGTTCGGCCTGTGGCTGTTCGAGCGCAACCGCTGGACCGGCTCGCGTGCGGTGACACTGCTGGGCGTACTGCTGGCGATCGGCGCGCTGGTGCCGGCCTGGGGTGTGACCCAGCTCGCACCGCCGGCGCGGGCCGCACAGGCCGCCAGCGACAACGTGGTCGAGTATTCACCGCAGTTGCTGGACCGCCTGCGCGCCGACAACCGCGTGGTGTTCGTCAACATGACCGCCGACTGGTGCGTAAGCTGCAAGGCCAACGAGCGCGCCGTGCTGTCGCGGCCGGAATTCAAGGAACTGCTCAAGCGCACCAACGCGGTGTACATGCGCGGCGACTACACCAATGTCGACCCGCAGATCACCACGTTCCTGGAAGAGCACAAGGCCGTGGGCGTGCCGCTGTACGTGGTGTACGGCCCGGGTGCGCCGCCGACCGTGCTGCCGACCCTGTTGACCCAGGCGGTGGTCGAGGAAGCGCTGCTGCGCACCGCACGATGAAGTGGCAACGGCCAGCGCTGCTGTGGACAGCGGTGCTGGCCGCCGCCCTTGGCCTGTGGGCCGGCCATCGATCGACACCGGCGCCGGTGGCGCCTGAGGCCGTGCCGGGAGCGCCTGCTGTGGCGGCTGCCGCACCCACCCTGCAGGTCGGCGACAGCCTGCCCGCACTGTCGCTGCCGGATCTTGAAGGCCGGCCGCTGGACCTGCGCCAGCACGCTGGCGGTCGCCCGCTGTTGATCAATGTCTGGGCCAGCTGGTGCGCGCCCTGCGTTGAAGAAATGCCCGAACTGGCGCGTTTCGCACATGTCCAGGGCGAGCACGGTGTGCAGGTGCTGGGACTGGCGCTGGATACGCCGGAGGACGTGCGCCGTTTCCTGCAGCGGGTACCGGTGGATTACCCGATCGTGATCGAGACCCCGGGGCCGCGCGATGCCAGCGTGCAGCTGGGCAATACACAGGGCCTGCTGCCCTACAGCGTGCTGTTCGATGCACAGGGGCGGCTGGTGAAGGCAAAGCTGGGACCGTTCGCCCACGGCGAGATCGACAGCTGGGTGAAGTGAGAGTGTTTTTTGCAGGGCTTGCAGCCCTGCACCCTGCTCAATGCAACGGCAACGGCCAGAGCCAAAGCCAAAGCGGGCTTTCCGTGGGATGGCGGGGCGGTGTCGGAGTGCGGGGACGCTGCAA
>NZ_JAOBZT010000138.1:0-3389 GCF_029839005.1 Stenotrophomonas sp. GD03958
ACCGCAAGGATCAGGAACACCACGAACAGGATCCAGGCGATGTTCGTTGCGGCGCCGGCGATACCGGAGAAACCCAGAACGGCGGCGATGATGGCGATGACAAAGAAAATGATGGCGTAGTGCAGCATGGCGCTCCTCGCGGGTGGTCGAGCCTTGGATGGCGTGGGTCCATCCTCCCGATCCTGCGGTGTGCAACCAGTGATGGCGATCTATGCAGCAGATGAAGCCTTCAGCCTGCGCAGCCCTTCTTCGATGCTGACTTGCGGCACGTAGCCGAAGTCACGGCGCGCCGGTTCCATGCTGTACCAGTGTGGCGTACACAGCTGTTCGGCCAGGAAACGGGTCAGCGGCGGCTCCCCGCGCAGTTGCAGCAGCGGCCACAGCCGCTCGCAGACAGCGCCGATGCGGTAGGCGGTCCTGAAGCTGATCGCCTTGTCCACCGTCGGCGCACCCACCGCAGCCAACAGCTTGTTCACCAGCTCGCGCATCGGCAACGGCTCGCCATTGGAGATGAAGTAGGCCTTGCCCGCGCACGCAGCGCCCGGTGCCAACGCTTCGAAGGCGAGGAAGTGGGCGAGTGCGGCGTTGTCGATGTAGGTGGTGTCCACCTTGTTGTTGCCATCGCCGACCAGGCGCAGGCGGCCCTGCCGCGCACGCTCGGCCAGGCGCGGCACCAGCTGCTGATCGCCAGGGCCCCAGATCAGGCGCGGACGCAACGCCACCGTCGCCAACGCGGCATCGTTGGCGGCCAGCACGCGCTGTTCGGCGATCGCCTTGGTGGCCGCGTACGGCGCCTGGAAATCTTCGCCGTACGGCACCTCGTCGGCGCCGAGGCCTTCCACCGGATGGGTGGCGCGATGGGTCACGCTGGGCGTGGAGGTGTAGACCAGCCTGCCGATGCGGTGCGCGCGGCAGGCTGCGATGACGTTGTCGGTGCCGACCACATTGGCTTGGTGGTAGCTGTCATAGCTGCCCCACGCGCCGGCCTTGGCACCATTGTGGAATACCGCATCGACGCCGGCCACCGCATGCAGCACCGCCTGCGCATCGGCCAGATCACCGCGGATCTGGCCCACGCCCATCGCCTGCAGTTCGGGGTAGTGGCTGCGGTTGAACGCCAGCACCTGGTGGCCACGCTCAACCAGCCCGCGGCACAGCGCCTGGCCGAGGAAACCACCGCCGCCGGTGACCAGGATTTTCATGCGCGCTTCTCCAGTTCGGCGCCGGCCCAGACGGCGAGCTTTTCCCGGCCGATCTTGGCGTTGTGACGGATATCGACGGGGAACGATGGATGCACCAGGACGTGCTGCAGGTTCGCATCGGGCAACCGTGCGGCGGCTTTCGCACGCAGGGCCTCGCGCAAGGCCGGGCTGTCGCTCTGCCCGCGCTGCAGTTCCACGCACAGCACCGGTACCTGTGCACCGGCCGGGCCAACACCCACCAGGGCCGTGCGCGCCACGCCGGGCACGGTGTTGAACACCGGCTCGACCTGTTCGGTGTACAACGGCCCCTGCGCGGTTTCCACGCGATGGGTCTTGCGGCCGCAGAACCACAGACGGCCCTGTGCATCAAAGTAGCCCACGTCGCCCATGCGATGGACGATGCGGGTGCTGCCATCGGCCAGCGTCTCGCGGATCTTCGCCGCTGCGGTGGCCTGCGGGCGGTTGAAGTAGCTGTCGGTGGCGGTTGGGCCGGCCACAGTGATTTCTCCCACCTCGCCGGTGGCCAGCACACGTGCCTGCGACCAGTCGGCCAGCGGCGCGTCATCGATGGCGATGATGCGGACCTCGTTCGGTTCCACCACGCTGCCCACGCAGGTGCCAGCGCCGGCCTCGGTGGCGGCGCGGGTGCGCTCCAGCTCACGACCCTCCACCACTGCCACCGGCAGGCACTCGGTGGCGCCGTACGGCGTCCAGAACTGCGCGTCGGCCGGCAGCAGGCTGCGGATGGTGGCGACCACGTCCGGCGGCACCGGTGCACCGGCCGAGGTCACCCGGGTCACCGTCGGCAGCGGCCGGCCATGCTTCGCCAGCACCCGCATCAGCGCGGGCGAACCAAACAGCTGGGTCACGCCGAAGCGCTGGATGGCGTCGTGCAGGCGCGCCGGGTCGGCCTGCGCCGGCCGCGTCGGGTCCATGTCCGGGATCACCGAGGTCAGGCCCAGCGCCGGGTCGAACAAGGCAAACGGCGGGAAGGTCGGCAGGTCCACCCCGCCCGCTTCCATGCCGAAGGCACTGCCCAGCAGCTGGATCTGGCCGACGAAATGGCGGTGGCGGTAGACCACGCCCTTGGGCACGCCGGTGGAGCCACTGGTGAACAGGATCGCGGCCATGTCCTCGCCATCGGTGTCGGCCAGCATCGGCCCAGCGCTGGCGCCAGCGCGCTCCAGCGCGGCCAGGCTGCTGCCGCCCCAGCCGAGGCGGCGACCGACAGTGACCAGGCGGGTCGCCGAGGGCGCCCAGCGCAGCGCCAGCCGCGCCACATGCGCCAGTGGAATGCCGATGAAGGCCTGCGGCTGCGCCTCGTCCAGGCACTGCTTCAGGGCGCGCTTGTCGATGCCCGGGTCGACCAGCACCGGCACCGCCCCCAGCTTGAACAGGGCGAACATCAACAGGAAGAACTCCGGCGAGGGCCGCACCATCACCACCGTGCGCACCCCGCGGCCGATCCCGTAGCCAGCCAGGCCGGCGGCCATGGCGTCGCTGCGGGCATCCAGCTGGCGGTAATCGAGGGTGACGTCGTAGGCGGCCATGCCGTTGCCGGCGCCTCGGCGGCCCGGGCAGCGGATGGCGATCTGATCGGGGCGTTCACGCGCCAGTTCAGGCAGGCGCGCGGCAATGTTGCAGGGTCGGTTCATCCGTTCATTGTCGCCGCTTACGGAATTTCTTGCGCGGCGGCCGACTTCGTGGAAAATCCGCACCCTCGTTCCCGATTCCGACTGCCGCCCGAGGCGGCTTGCCCATGCAACATCCCTGCATGACCTGCGGCGCCTGCTGCACCCAATACCGCGTGGCCTTCCACTGGATGGAATCGGACGAGGTCACCCCCGGCGGCGTGCCGCACCAGCTTACCGAGGTGCTGGACCCGCATCGCCTGTGCATGCGCGGCACCCATTCCAAGCCGGTGCGCTGCGTCGCGCTGGATGCGCAGATCGGCGTGTATTCACGCTGCACCATCCACCCCAACCGGCCCAGCGTGTGCCGTGAGGTGGATGCATCGTGGGAATACGGCAAGGCCAGCCCGCAGTGCGACAAGGCGCGCATCGCCTATGGCCTGGATCCGCTGACCCTGGCCGACTGGCGCTGGCGTGATGACGCCGACAATGACGACGACCACCCGGACGACAACGGCAACAGCCCTTCCTCGCCGCCGCAGGCGCCGGTCGCCGC
>NZ_JAOBZT010000139.1:0-3226 GCF_029839005.1 Stenotrophomonas sp. GD03958
CTGTACTGCGGCACGTTCACCAGGCCCGGCGCACTGATCACCGGCTCGATCGTCGGCGGCCCGATCATCTCTCCTGTAGCAGCCAGGCCAGGAAAACGCGGAAGCACGCGAGGTGGAACTACTGGCGCACTTCACCGAAGAGCTGCGCCGCCTCGCCGGCCTGCGGATTATCGGGGAGGTGCAGGGAAGGCCGCCGCGGTCTCGCCCGTGCTCAGCGGCGAGCACGTCCATGAACAACTGGTGATCCTGCACAATCTGAAAGAATGAAAGTGCGATAGGGCCCGCACCACGCCCGCCCGCTGATGCAGCACTTCAGCGTCGCGGCCACCTGCCGTACCTCCCTAGCGTCCTACATGGCGCACGCCAAGATCGAACCGTTCATGACGGCGTTGGCGACGGCGCGGAAGTTGCTGGGGTGTGTTTTGAGTAGCAGCGAGCAAGACGAGAATGCCGCGGGAGACTGCGGCCTTTCCGTTCCTAACAATTGCCCAGATCGACCCGCTGGATGTCGGGCATAAACGTCGACTTGCGTAGGAAAGAACGCAAGCGCCAACCAATGCAACTCTGCATAGAACGCCCACGAGGCGAGCACTTCCATCATGCACCAAACGAGCAACGACAAGCTGTGCCGACAACGCTCGCCAAGCGCCTGTCACCAACCCACTCGACTCATTCGCTATAAACCCAAATGAACGCCTTCCATCACCCCCATTCGATCTACATCCACTGGAGCACTTGGGGGCCTGGGGGCACCATCGCGATTCCAGCGAAACGTGCCGGTCACCCGCAGGAATTTCTCCTCCCCACTCTCAACCGAAGGAATCTCTCGAAAGGCATCCGGGCTTGATTCTGGATAGGCCACCAATGAACTGAATGAGTTCCTTGCGTCCAGTTCATCACGGGAAGGAAAGAGCAAGATCACACCGTTGACCTGATCTATCCATGCATAGAAAGAAACCAATCGCCCGTCAAATTTTTCTGGCTGAGACAACAGCGCAGACATCGTGGTCATGCACGTTTCATACCCTAAGTCATTGCCTCGAAATTTACAGGCGCTTGGAGCCCCCGCCGCGCGCCCCTCCTGACTGGATGAAGAACAAGCGCCAAGGATGAAAACCAGCATAACAACTGCAGACCACCGACGTCCGGGATCCATCATTTCACCTTAAAGAAGTAGTCTTCGGCCGCGATGTACGCGCCAGGGTTCGTTCTAGCATTGACCGCTCGTCAGTGCCGCAAGTTCCCGCAGTCAAGGATCTCCCGCCGCCATCAGTCAATACATAGAAGATCCTTCCATTTCTCCGACCTTCCGAGAGCGTTCGAGCTGCGATACCACCAACTCTGCCTTCACTTCCCGCGCCCCATCCACAGGGCGCGAATGTATGAGTTCATCCATATCAGCATGGATCTTCTGAGATGAGGAGCTGTCGTGGTCCGGGTTAGCCCCCCCCGAAGAAGACAACCGCGGTCCTGCACACAGGAGGCAAGAAGCGGCATCGATAAGGCTGCAGATAGAAAAATTTCGATCTTCATCAAAACCGAACCAAGTCACTTTCCCTAAAGTTGCTTATCAAGGCGCTTTGCGTCGAGCCGACCTTCGCCCCTGAAGAACCCCTTGAAATTGCTAAGTCGATGCGGAGACGCCGTATCGTTGTTCAGCATCGCATCGGCGAAGCGCTGGAGAAGGCTACCGTAATCTCGTTCCTGAACGATGGCGCGCTTGCACACGACCTAGCCACCCTGCCCGACTCGGCACGCCGAGGCCGAGCAACTCGTGACCGCATTGACCAGGTGCGTAAGTTGCTTGGCTGAGGATTCGCCGTAGTCAAGGACATGCGAGAACACCACGGTAAACCGTGGTGTTCTTGTTTTCAGCGACTACCTACTCTGACATGCCGTACGACGATCAGGAATGACATCTGCGAAGGCGGCGTCAGCTGCGGATACGCTGATAGCAGCCTCAACGACAATCGCTAAACATGTCGACCATGTATCAACGCTTGCCGCCACCCCATACAGAGTCGTAAAGCCCCAGCATGAGAAGCACCATGAAGGAAGTCATCCCCAAGTACAGGAATCGGCTCGCCAGCCGATGCGAATCACAAACACTCTTACTCAAGATCACTCCATCCAGGCGCCCTCTGTTCACTGCGCGGAGCCGTTGATAGGCGCCTTCAAATTCCAAAGAAACTCCCGGACGTTTGCGCCTGCTCAACTCCGGATGATCACGCTCCAGTCTCACCTTGAACTCGTGAAGAAAGTAGAAATATGCTGGATAGAAGATGATGATTCCCAGAATTGAAAGCAAGAACAACCAGCTCATAGCTCTTTCTCCCATCCCCCCATCGCGGGAGGCTTGACTATTGCCTGTCCACCAAAGCCACCGCCAGCAGAAACCGATAGAGACCCTCCGCCGTGATCATTGAAACGGGCACTCAAACCAATAGCGAGGCCATCGCCTATTCGCACCTTAAAGTATCCCAGAGGGTTACCCTTAAGCGCCAGATCAGTTGTCCCTTTGGGGTCACCCCAAGAGAACACCTTGAAATTCGCCTGGGCGCCGATGAATCCGCCCAAGCCCATCACTTTGTAAACGCCTAGCCGGTCACTTTGCCACGGGCGCGTCGTCTTGGTCGCGGTAGCCTCCGCGCCAAGACCCAGGGCAAGAGAACCACTTGCTGTGAACGACGTCCTTCTGATTGCACGCTCCCCGGTATTTTCGATCAGTTCCCCCATACTCCCCGCAGGAGGAATTGAAGGCTCCGAATTTCTGTTTCCTGCCGAAATCCTCGACCCACCAATACTTCCACCGCGCTCCCCCCCTTTGTCCAACCTGCACCCCGTGTCCTTTCCGCATGCTTGCCGTCCATCAGGATCAGTAAACGCGTATGGATTACTTTGCGCGTAGTGATACCGTCCGAACGCAACTTCTGTAGCAGCAACGGGATCGACAGAATGAAACGCGCTCGCCTCTGGATCGTAATACCGCTGCTGCATATAACTCAGCCCGGTCCCCGAGTCCGTCACATGCCCCGTATATCCCGGCCCATCCTTCAACGGCCGGTTGACCACCGCCCCATACGGCTCATACACCGTACGCTCGATGACGTTTCCGCTGGCATCGGTGATCGCCACCGGTGAACCCAGTGCATCAGTGTGGATGTACTCGACGACTTCCTGTGCGACCGCCGGAGCCACACAGGCCGCCAGCACCACCACCGCGAGT